>JAUVYU010000007.1 GCA_030602935.1 Candidatus Bathyarchaeota archaeon
TGGGGGGAAGTTGGTCTTCTGCCTGCCGGGGTCCCGGGGCGCAATGGAGACCGCCCTGGGGAAGATCATCCTCCCCGCCTTGGGGCACATGCTATGGGAGTTGAACAGGAAGTGAGTATGAAACCTTTTAAACGGCTTATGGACAGGGAGACGGCCCTCCGCATCATAGCGGAGAACTTGGAGAGGATCGACAGGGTCGAGAAGGTACCCCTCGAGGAGGCCTCGGGCAGGGTCCTGGCATCCGACGCGGTGGCGGCGTTCAACGTGCCCCCCTTCGATAGGTGCGCCATGGACGGATACGGCGTCAAGGCCCAGGACACCTTCGGCGCCACGGGATTCAACCCCAAGAGGCTCAAGGTCATAGGCGAACAGCACGCGGGGGAGGTCTTCCAGGGGGAGATAGGCGACGAGGAGTGCATCCAGGTCGCCACCGGCAGCCCTCTCCCGAGGGGCGCCGACTCCGTCGTGATGGTGGAATACACCAAGCTGGACGGCGAGTACGTCGAGATTCAGAGCCCCGTCTACCCCAACGCCAACACCTCCCCGGAGGGGGCGGACATCAAGACTGGGGACGCCGTCGTCAAGGCAGGGGAGGTCCTCTCACCCGCCAAGGTGGGGGCCCTCGCCGCCCTCAACATCCAGTCCGTGGAGGTATACGAGAGGCCGAAGGTGGCCATCTACTCCACGGGGTCGGAGATCAGGCCCCTCGGGGTGGACCTCGAGCCGGGTCAGATCTACGACGTGAACTCGTACACGCTCTCCACGGTGATCTCTCGCAACGGATGCATCCCCGTCAGGAAGGGGATAGTGGTCGACGACAGGGAGGCCATCGAGTCGGCTGTGCGGGAGGCCTCGGGGTACGACCTGGGGGTCTTCTCCGGGGGGAGCTCCGTGGGGACGAGGGACCTCTTCGCCGAGACCGTGGAGGGGCTGGGGGAGGTGCTCTTCCACGGGCTGCAGGTGAAGCCCGGGAAGCCCACGCTCTTCGGCCTCGTCGAGGGGACGGCGATCTTCGGTATGCCCGGGTATCCCACCTCCTGCCTGAGCAACGCCTACGTCTTCCTGGCCCCGGCCCTCCGGAAGCTCGCGGGTGCTCCCCCGTCTGAGCCGCGCACGGTGACCGCGAGGATGGGGAAGAGGGTTGTCTCATCGTCGGGGAGGGAGCAGTTCCTCACCGTGGCGGTCGAGGATGGGGTAGCCTACCCGGTGTTCAAGAAGTCGGGGGACATCACTAGTATGGCCAACGCCGACGGGTACATCATCCTGCCGGTGAACCTCGACGTCGTCGAGGAGGGAGAAGAGGTCACGGTCATCCTCCTCTGAGAGCAGATTAACCACCCTTGTTCGGATTATACTCAAGATTTTTTCCTAGTCTATGGCCTTCACTTGGAAGAAGGATCTGTAGAGAAGAGCGTTAACCACGAGGAATGCTGAGCCAGCGAGGAAGGGGGATGCGAGGCTCACAGCCTCGAACATGTATCCCGCGGCTGTGGGAGCGACGGTCCTCAGCCCCATGCGGGCGAAGTTGCTCACACCGATGGCGGTAGCGGTCTCCTCTGGGCTCACTATGCCTGTAGCGAAGACCTGGCGGATGGGCATTGAGAAGCTCATGACCACCCGGATAACGATGAGGAGGGCCACTGAGACGGGCTGCTGAGTGCTCAAAGCGAAGCCGACCGTGAGAAAGGCGGTGATGAGCCTGGAAGCAACGAGAGTCTGCACATCGCCGAACCTCTCGACGACCCGGGGGATTAAAGAATAGCTGAACATAGAGATGAACCTAGCGCCGGCGTAGATTGGGCCCAGGAACTCGCCTCCCAAGCCGAAATTAATGAAGAAGTAGAGGGGCATCAGCGAGAATATGAGCCCCTGGCCCAAGCCGCTCGTGGAGCGGACCAGGGAGACCTTCATGATAACCCCCCAGGAACGCTTTCTTGGAGCTTCCTCTGAGTTATCCTCCACGTGGATAGATTTTACGTCCCTGAGCATCAGCAGGATTGCGAGGGATATGATATTGCCGAGGGCTCCGATCCAGAAAAGGATTGAGTGGGCCCCGATGACGTCAAAGCTGTAGCTCCTCTGAAAAATCGCGGGTAGCCCGGCCATGAGGGAGCCGACTGTGGTCGCCAGGGCGTTGGTCACGGCAAAAGTGCTGAAGACGGAGGCCCTGTGCCTGATCTCCGTCTTATCTGTGATGTACCCAGATACGACGGGCTGACCTGCCCCAGCTCCCTCCCCCATTGCGCCTATACCCTGACCGAGAGCGAGCATCCAGAAATCTGAGCTGGTTGCGAAGATGACGAGCCTGGCTGTGGCGAAGACGCTGCCGAGGACGAGGAAAGGTTTCCTGCCGTACCTGTCGGAGAGGTAGCCGAAGAGGATGTGGTGGACGGCGCTGATGAAGGTGGCGAAGGAGAGGAGGAGGCCGATCTCGACGGGGCTGAATCCGAGGAGTGCGAAGTAGATAGACCTCACGACCTGGAGGAAGCCCATGTCGATCCTCCTAAAGAACATGGAAAAAGTTAGGAGAGTCATGTCCCTGTCGAAGAACTCCGGGAGCCTCAGCCTATTGAAAAACGCCTATAGACCTCCTTCTCGTGTGAATGCAACTATATCTCTAGGGTATATAATTCTCCTTCTATAAGACCTGCATGCACTGATGACATACAACAATCCTTGAATCCTCTTATACTCAGAAGAATGGTGCTCCCGCCGGGATTCGAACCCGGGATCTCTGACTCGAGAGGCCAGAATCCTTGACCGGACTAGACGACAGGAGCACGGATGCTATACACACATCCATGAACCCCAGATTTAAATCTTAACCAAAGCGCACACGAGAAATGCCGGAGCCCTCAGCCCATGGGATTCCGGAAAGTCTCCAGAACCGCCCTCCAGTTATCCAGATTATGCCACACGACCCCCCTCCTATAAGAGCTCGCAAGCGTCCTCCCCAAACCCCGCAGCAGGAATCCCGGCCTGAAAGTGAAGGACTTCACCGCGGCGGTGATCATCTCAACGATCTCCTCAAACGGGACGGAGGTGGGGCAGATCCTCGAAACCCCGACCCCTGTCTCCCAGTACGCCTCCTCGTCAACGACCCCCTTCGACAGTAGCTCATCCCAGAGATCCATCCCCGGATGAATGCCCAGGACATTGAACTGCGGGATATCTATGTCAAGCTTCTTCGCGAAGTCCAGGGTATTCCAGATCTCCTCCCTGGTCTCATCAGGCCCGCCCACGATGAACGTGCCCATGATGAGGTCCATCCCGGCCTTCCTCGCAGATCTCACGGCATCCTCGGCCTGCTGCGGAGTGGTCATCTTGTTGTACTGGTCTAGGATCCGCTGGTTAGCGCTCTCAATACCCAGATACAGTAGCTTGCAACCGGCCCGGGAGATCTCCCTCATCATCTCGTACGAGCTGCTGTCCACCCTCCCCTCGCAGATCCACTCGAAGTCGAGGCCCTCCTTCCTCATCCTGCTGCAGATCTCGATAGCCCTTTTCGGGCTAAGCGTGAAGCAGTCATCGACGAATATGAACTGCTCGTAGCCCTCGGATGCCAGGTAGTGAAGCTCCTCAAGGGTGTTATCCACGGACCTGGCCCTCCAACGCCCCCTGCCCAGCTTCGTACAGCAGCAGAACCTACAGCTGAAGGCGCAGCCCCTGGAGGAGACGACGCTCGTGAACTTGTCCACGGCGATGTTCGCCCCGCTGATCTCGGAGTGGTACTCGTCATCCAGCAGGCTTCGATCCGGAAACGGGAGCGAGTCCAGATCTTCAATGAGGGGCCTGTCAGGCGTGGACACAAGTGAGTCCCCGTCCCTGTACGTTATCCCCCTAACATCCTTGAGGGGCCCCCCTGACTCCAGGACATCCACGAGTTCGACGATGGTCGCCTCCCCCTCCCCCCTCACGATGGCGTCCACCGAGGGGTACTTGGACATGACCCGCTCGGAGTTGAAGGTGGCGTAAAGACCGCCGAAGACGACCGTGATCTCCGGGTTCCGCCTCTTCACCTCCATGCTCATCAGGGCCGCGTTCCGGCCAGACATGGAGAGTCCCGAGAAGCCCACAACATCAGGCTCCTCCCGAAGGATCCAGTCCACGGTCTCCTCGATGGAGTAACCCTTAGCCGGCTGATCGAGAACAGAGGCCTCGACACCCCGCTCATTGAGCATGGTCGCCATATAGAGGAGACCCAGAGGAGGCCAGGATGCCTCGCCCTTTATCCGATCCTTAATCTCCGTATTAGGGCTGGGACTCACAAAGGAGACTCTCAAATCGACTACCCGTACATTTCCGAAGATACAAGAAATCTTATTTTAACATAACAGATAAGCCTACCGCCAGCTCCCTTAACCCCCCAAGCCACGTGGGAGGCCTATCACAACCAAAAAAAGGAGGAGATCTACAAGCCACCGATGAATAACCCTCCTGATGCCTGAAAGAACATGAATAATGCTCCCCTAAGATCATATTCCGATAAAGACAGCCTATTCCGAGAAAGATCCTATCAGACATGAATGGAGAGGGGCGATCACACCGTCAGACTCAGAATTACACTCCTCACCATAAAACAGCGCGGAAAACCACACCGATGGGAAACGAAACAGCACGGAACAGTGACCCTAGGACACAGAACACTTATCCTAAGCCAGCCACACACGCCGAGTAAAAGGAACGAGGCTAGCCCCGCATCGGGAAGGACCGCTCCTCAGTCCCGTCCGCCCTGATGACCAGCATGTCCACACCGTCACCGGAGACCACATCCCTGGCCACCGCAGACCGAATAGCGCGAAGCGCCAACTCCGCCCCAGCCTCCAGATCCATCTCCTCGGAGTACCTCGCCTCGAGCACCCCCATAGCGATGGGAGCCCCCGAACCCGCCGTGATGAACTTATCAGGGATCAGGCTCCCCACGGGATCCATCGAGTAGATGGTCGGCCCATCCTCGTCCACCCCGCCCACCAACGTCTCCATCAGCAACGGCATCATACGACGGTTAAACAGCAGATTCGAGATGAGTTTCGCCATAGCCTTCACGGAGATAGTCCGATTCTTCTCCAACTTGTAGAGATTAGCGTAGGCCTTCGCCTCCCTCGTCAACGCCTGCATATCTGACACCAGACCCGCAAAGGCCAGCCCCATCGTAGGCGTCACTCCGAACACCTTCTTCCCAGACCTGCTCATCACCATCCGGCCCCAGCTCACCCGCTTCTCGGCTGCCAAGATCACGCCGTCGCTGCAGACGAGTCCCACGACAGTGGCTCCCTGAATACTCTGATAGCTCATCTCAGATCACGTAACACGAATAAAGATAGGCAAGATATTAAGGTTTAGCACAGGGACTTGAACCCCTAGATCCTGTAGACGAGGCTCTCATCCCTGTCCCGGTTCCACTCCACCACGTACCCCAGCGCCTCAAGAAGGGGCACCAGCTCCCTGACACCCAGCCCCCTCAGGACCCGACGGACCTCTCCAAACCTCATGTCGGAGAGACCGGAGAGAGCCTCTTTAACCTCACGGAGCTTACCTTCAGCGACCAGCACCCCCCCGAGGTCGACGTAGCCCCTGCCCTCAATCATACCCCTCACCTCCTCCTCCGTCACACCAAGCCTCTCAGCCGTCCTCTGCACGTCAATGACCTCACTCCGGACGCGAACCCGGGGCGACTGGCGTGCTGATGGCTCAACTAAGGGCTCCTCTCTAGCCTGAAGGGGGCTAATCATCGCCCCGTTCTCGCTACGCTCCTCAAACGTATGAGACTTCTTAGAACGATGAGGATACACGACCTCGGCTTTCAGACTCCACTGCTTAGTCCCCAGGAATAGGACGAAAAGGTCATGGAGATGCGACGTCCGGTAACCTGAGAGCCTCGACGGCAGATCAACGGACACCCTAGAGGAGCCTCGCCCCTCGGAGAAATTACATTTCCCCAAGCCAGAGCACAGCACACGCACATCGGGATCATCGCCTTCGTAGACAACCTCAAGATGCCTCGCATGCGCCAGTAGTGTGACGAGGAGGCTGAAATTATACCCCCTCAGCAGGTCCATGGGAGTGACCGGTTGGAACTCCTGCAGCTCCTGTTCAGCCTGGAGATCGGCATACAGGCTCCTCTCGAGATCATAGACTGAGACGCCCAGTCGGAATGATGCCGCTCCAAGAATCCCTCTCCGACCCTCATCAGAGACTACTACCCGCCTCCCCGCCTCCTCGAAGACCGCCCTCCGAGCCCGAAAGGGATCAATGACACCGCGGCTCCCGAAGACGCAGCGATCCTCCAGCACCGACGAGAGCCCCCTGACCAGCTTGTAATCGAATCCCAGCATCTCGCAGCCACCGAGAGCCTCCTTCAGCTCCCCACGGGTCCGGCCGACATGCTCCTCGAAGACGGAGACGATGGTCTTCGCAAGGCTCTCCTCGGCCTCAGAGGCGTAAACCGGTTTGATGACCTCCTTACGCCTGCGCACCCTGACGACCTCTGACGGCAGGATCACTTGCCCCTGCGCCTCCTGCTGACTCGGGTCTCAGCCGTCCCCCTGGAGACGAGCTCAAGCATCTTCGCCTTCTTCCCTTCCCCTTTCCTCAGCACTCGCCCAAGTCGCTGGATGAACTGGCGGCTGCTCCCTGTCCCACTCAACACGATGGCCAGTGAGGCGTCAGGGACGTCCACGCCCTCGTCAAGGACCTGACTAGTCACTATCCGCAGGTAGACCCCGGATTTGAAGCGGTCCAGGGTCTCCTCCCGCTCCCTTCTCGGAGTCTGATGGGTGATGGCGGGTATCAGCATCTCCTTGCTAATCCGGTATACCAGCTTGTTATGGCGTGTAAACACGAGGGCCTTCTCATCTGGGTAGGATTGAAAGATCCGCTTCAGGTAGTCCAGCTTGGCTGACGAGTTCATGGCCAGATCCATGGCTCGATTCCTGGCTAGGAGAGCCCTCCTCGCCTCAGGGTCTCTCCCGCTCCTCATGACGAACCTCTGATAGTCCCGTGCGCTCCTGATCCTGATCCCCCTGCTCTGGAGATACCCCCTGTAGATGGAGAAGCCGCTGTCATATTCCCTCTGCTCCTCGGTGGTGAGAGGCACATGAATCGTCTCAACGGAGTATTCGGCGAGATGCACACCCGCTAGCTCGTCGACTTCCATCTCGTATACGATCCCGCCCACATAGTCCATGAGAGAGACATGCCCCCCATCCTCTCTGGAGAGAGTGGCCGTCAACCCCATACGATATGGCGCAGCATACAACGTGCCTATCCTCCTGTAGCTCGCCGCGGGGAGATGGTGGACCTCGTCAAACACGAGCAACCCGAAACGGTTGCCCAGCTCCTCGGATCTAAGGACCGCCGAGTCGTATGTGATTACGGTGAGAGGCCTGACTTCTCTGGCCCCACCGCCGACAACCCCCACTTCAACCCCGAACTCCTCCTCGAGGCGAGCCCTCCACTGCGCCACCAGAACCAGCGTTGGTACGACAATTAATGTAGGCTCCCCTAAGCTCTCAATGGCCTTGATGGCGACCACGGTCTTACCGGCACCAGTGGGGAGGACAATGACACCCCTGTGCCCCTCGATACTCCAAGCTTCCAGAGCCTCTTCCTGATAATCCCTCAGAACAATGCTTGAGGATAATTGAAGCCTGGATCCCTTCCTAAACACCTCATCGCTGAAGGCGACTCCCTCTCTCTCCAGGTGTTCCACTATCTGCCGGTAACGGAAAGCGGGTGCCCTGTATGTGCCAGATCTTGCGTCTACTTTTCCGTAGGGAACGGGCCCACCCTCTGATACCACGCTACCCCTGTCGAAAGAGAGACGTATCAAGACTGACCCCCGGTGCCTCAGTGCCCTCGATGAAGTGCAGGGATAGAACTAAGCAGAGTCATATAAAACCTCAAACCCACTCATTCTTCAGACCGATACCTTCACAGCTGATTCGCGTCCTCCTCCCGGATTCAACGTCAACGGCGAATTCTACACCTGTGAATAACCTGGCCATCTCGATCGCCGTCCTGGTATGGCGTGTCAGAGTGCTCGTGGTGAATGATGATTCCCCTCCTGCGAGTGAACACCAAAGGATTAGGTTATCGGCGGTGTGCTGATCCACCGATGCCTCTACCCGGAGCTCATCAACAAGAGAATTGGCTGCCTCCTCACCCACTCTCTCCGCAGGCTTACCCCGCTCACCAAGAGCACTGGCCCCGACGAACAATTTGGGACTTGAGACCGCCCACAGACTTATGACGCTCCCAGGTGAGAGAGGAGTAATATCACCTTCAGCCACTGTCATGGATATCTCTGAATCAATACCCGCCTCCTCCAATACACGCTCAGCAGATCTAGCCTGCCTCTCAGCTACGTGGCGGGGCAACCTACCGCAGACTGAGACACCTTCGATTCTTGGAAACCCATCCACGAGTTCTGTCCTTAGCGAGCTGAGCTCAATCGCGGGTTTCACTGAAACATCGACTAGACCCCCACCCCGAGGATAGAATCCCTCCCTCTGAACCTCGAGTCTCCCGGTGAACCCCATCCCCCTGTATGCCTCCCAGACTACGGATCTTAGAATACGGATCGGGGGGGACCACCGCACGGCTGTGCCTCCCCTTATTCTTATCTCCGTAGGAGAATCTGCGAAGGAGGCGATGGGGGCTATGCACTGGAGGAGGAGACTAATACTCCCTGCGGTGCCAATGTCAAAGCTGTATGAGCCTCCCTTTGGGCGTCCAGGTCTGAACTTGACCTCCATGGATCCAATTGTAAGCCCCTCTGCCTCCCCATCGCAGATCTCTTTTACGGCCTTCAGGGTAGTGAGGTGTTGGGGCCTTAGCCCGGGGGAGCTTCTCCCCACCCGTATATTCACGATCCTGACGGGCACGCCGAGGACAGCACTATATGAGAGGGCCATACGAAGAATCTGGCCACCTCCCTCCAGCAGAGAGCCGTCGACAAGAATCAATGGACGTACCACATCAAACCAGGGAACCGCCGCAGAAACGGGTCACGTACTCTGTGCTGATCCTCTCTGCTTGATTGAGGATGTCCGAGCTAACATTCGGGACGCCACAGACCAGCATCAGAATATCTTCGGTGTCAACTGTGATCTTCGCCACCTCAGCATCTCTATGTGGGTAGATGGCGATAAGCTTCTCACCGTCCTCAACCACGACCTCACCCCCCTCAAGGATGACGGGCTTCTCCATGCCGATCCCGAGGAACTTCTCACCTATGATTGCCTCGCGCATGAGTAGTTCCCCAGAGAGCCACGCCATATCGAAGGCCGCGAGGGGGACCGCAGACTCCATGGAAGCTAGGTTGTAGGCATCCACAAACGTGTTTATCCGCGGCAGGGAACGCCCTCTCAGCACTCTCCGGATAAGAGCCTCAGAGGCGGGCCTCGTCTTCGTGGGGTCGACGCCGACCCTCCAGAAGAAGTCTCTGTACGCTCGGAATACAGGGTGCTCCCGGAGCTGTTCTAGGGCCCATCTACTCCGTATCCTCTCTATGACTTCCTCTTTAAACGCCTCCAGTTCAGGGTCTTCGAGTCTAACCTCGGCCCCTTCCAACCTCATGACCAGCGCAGATAGGCTTGGGAACTTGGTCTCCAGAGATTTTTCAACTTCAAGAAGCATAAAGCATCACTGGATGACCATTATCTCCTACTGTTGACGGTGTCAGACTTTGCCAGATCCTGTATCCTGTCTTCGCCCCCTATGGCCTTGATGAACTCATAGACCTCAGGGGGGACCAGATCTCTCCAATCCTCGTTCTTCAAGATCCTGTGTCTTATCTCACTGGCCTCGTATCGGTCCCTCTCGTGAAGCTTGATCCCCTTTACCTCATATCCAGCCTCGACGAGAAGGCGTCTTGTGAGGGGCTGATTGGTGTAGACGATGTCGAATCTAGGCGCTTGGCTTTCGACCTGGGAGACCCATACGCGATGTGCGGGTGCATCAGGAATGGGAATGAGCATGTAGAGGTCCCTGTCTATACCAGCCGCGTCGAGGGCGTATATTATCATCTCAAGCCTCTCCCCGGCGGTGAAGGGGTTATCCGGCTCATGGCTCATCTGGGCACTCCCAACGACTATGAGGAGCTCGTCAGCCTCCTTCAGGATAGCCTCGATGGCGTGAAGATGTCCGTAATGGAATGGCTGAAACCTACCCACAAAGAGAGCTCTTTTCGGCATCCGTAAACAACCTCTAGACTGTTTACAATGATGCTCCCACGGATTATAAAATGTATTATACATCCGCTCCAATCACGCATATAATAAATGTCAAGAAGATACTACCAAAATAAAACATGGGAGGCGCAAAAAAGTGGAGAGTGAAAAAGGACTTCAACTACTACATGTGAGCTGGGACGATGTCCAGTCATTGACAGAGGAGATAGCTAGACAGATACAGGAAAGAGGTTACGTGCCTGATGTTATAGTCGCTGTGAGCAGAGGCGGATTCGACCCCGCCCGGATCCTCTGTGATCAACTAGGAATAAAGAGGCTCGCAAGCCTCCAGATTGAATACTACAGCGACATCAATGAAACTAGCAGCACTCCAGAGATAGTATTCCCCCTCAACACAGAAGTCCCTGACACGTCAATTCTTATTGTTGACGACGTCTCAGACACAGGAACTTCTCTACAAGTAGCTAGAGATCACGTACATGAACGAGGGGCTTCTGAGGTACGGGTCGCCACGCTCCATGTCAAGCCATGGACCAAATTCAAACCTGACTTCTCAGCATCCGTCGTCGAATCTTGGATAATCTATCCATGGGAAATCGTGGAGAGTATTAACTCCATTACAGAGAAATTACGACTCGAAGGGCTAAGCTCGTCAAATGTAGAAAGGGAATTGATAAGACTTGGTTTCAATCGAAAGCAGTTAGAGAAGACGAACTAATATCTCTAAAAAAATTTAGACTTCTCTTCA
>JAUVYU010000011.1 GCA_030602935.1 Candidatus Bathyarchaeota archaeon
GGTCTGCGAGTGGATCTGGAGGGGCTGCGCTATCGCCCTTGAGGCGGTGAACCCTCTCGCGGCGCTCGTGAGGAGCTGTACCGCCTGGGAGAGGACTCTGGAGATCGTTGACTGCCTGGACGCGTCGACGAGTATCCCGAGGGTCTGCTGGACGGACTTGACGAAGCTGCCGGTGGACTGGGTCAGGGTCTTTATCGTCAGCGCCTGTGCCGCTATCCTTCTTGCCGTCCATTGTCTCGCCGTCTCCGTTAGGATCTGGATGGATTCCGCTAGGCTCCTCGTCGCGGTCAGCTGTCTGGAGGCTTCCGCTGACACGCCCAGGAGCTGCTGGACTGCCTTGAGGAATGTGCCCGTGGACTGGGCAAGGGCCTGGATGTTCAGGGACTGGGATGGATTCAACTTGGCTGTCCACTGCCGGGCTGTGCTGACGTCTATCTGGAAGGCCTGAGACGGGTTCCTTATCCCTGTCCACTGCCTCAGGGCGTCTGCGATGAGCCCCACGGACTGCTGGGCTGCCTTGATGAATGTGCCTGCGGACTGGGCCAGGGCCTGTATCGATATCATCTGTGATGGGAGCCTGGATGCGGTGTACTGCCTTGAGGCCAGGGCGTCTATCTGGAGCTGCTGGGAGAGGGCTCTTGTGGGCGTCCAGGTCCTGACGGATTGGGTGAGCACGGAGAGGGGCTGTGAAATCTGCCTGTTTGCGGTCAACTGCTTAACGATATCTGCGATCACCTGGAGGGGCTGTGAGACCAGCCTAGACGTGGTCAGCTGCCTGGCTGCCTGTGCGAGGACCCCCAGGGACTCCTGGCAGTACCTCATGAAGGTGCCCGCCGAGTGGGCGAGAGCCGAGAGTGATAGCCTCTCGGAGGTCGTCCTCAGGGCTGTCCCCTGTCTAGCAACCTGTGCGAGTATCTGGAGGGGCTGGGAGATGGTTCGTGGCGCAATCAGCTGCCTCGATGCCTGAGCTAGGATGCTGAGGGCTCCCTGGGCGGACTTTGAGAAAGTACCCACGGACTGGGCTAACGTCCTCAGCGTGATGGATTGGGATGTCAGCCTCGTCGCCGTCCATGACCTGAGGGATTCCGCGAACACCTGCAGCTGCTGAGCGAGGTCTCGCACCGCGGTTCCCTGCTTCGAGGCGCCTGTCAGTATCTGGAGCGACTGGAGTGGGGCCCTGTCGGCGGTCCACTGGTGCACTGCCTGGGTGAGGACGCCAATGGACTGCTGGACGTACAGCTTATAGGATTCAAATGACTTGACGACTGCCCTGATGCTGAGGGTCTGGGAGGGCAGCCGTACCGCCGTCCACTGCTTAGCCGCCTGCGCCATCATCTGGAGTACCTGGGAGGCGTCCCTGATCGCTGTAGACTGCCTCAGCGGCTGGGCGAAGACGCTCAGTGACTGACCTACTGTCTTGATGAACGTGTAGGCGGACTGGGCCAGCGACTGCACTGATATTACCTGGGATGGTGTACGCGAGGCGGTCAGCAGCCTAGAAGGCTGTGTGGATATCTGAATCTGCTGGGCCAGCTGCCTGCTGGTGGTCCACTGCCTCGCCGCCTCGGCTAGGATCTGCAGGGGCTGTGAGATGGCTCTGTTGGCGGTCCACTGCCTAGATGCCTGGGCCAGTACGCCTATCGACTCCTGGACGGACTTGAGGAAGGTCATCAGCGACTGGCTGATAGCGTTCACGACCAATGACTCCGACGGGAGCCTCACGGACGTGGTCTGCCTCATCACACCGGCGAGGACCTCAAGGCTCTCGGAGAGCATCCTGGTCACCGTCCATTGTCGGGACGCGTCTGCCAGGATCCCGAGGGACGTCTCTACAGATTTCATGAAGGTTCCCGCGGACTGAGCCATGGCTTGGAGGGTAAGCGGCTGGGAGATCAAGCGGGTGGCTGTCCATGTCCTGCTAGACTGTGTGAGTAGCTGGAGGGGCTGCGCGATGACCCTCGCAGCGGTTCCCTGCTTAGCAGTCTCGGTGAGGATCTGGAGGGTCTGGGAGAGGTCTCTTATAGCGGTCCATTCTCTCGCAGTCGATGCGAATACCCCGATGGATTGCTGGACTGTCCTCAAGAGGGTCCCGACGGACTGGGTGAGGGTCTGCACTGAGAGGGTCTGGGAGGCGAATCTGGTCGGGGTCCACTGCCTCGCGGACTGGGTGAGGATCTGGAGGGGCTGAGACAGGCTTCTACGCGCTGTCCACTGCCTTGAAGCCTGAGCCAGGATCCCCAGAGACTCCTGAACCGCTATAAGGAAGGTCCCGGCTGACTGTGCCAGGGCTTGGATGGTGAGGGACTGGGCTGGCGTCCTGATGGCCGTCCACTGCCTCGATACGCTGGCGAATATTCTGATGGGTTGGGAGAGAACTCGTGATGCCGTCCACTGCCTGGAGGCGTCTGCGAGTACTCCCAGAGTCTGCTGAACAGACTCGATGAAAGTCCCAGCGGACTGTGCCAGGGTCTGGAGGATCAGGGGCTGGGAGATCGAGCGAGTCGCCGTCCAGATCCTGCTCGACTGAGTCAGCAGCTGGAGGGGCTGCGCGATGGCCCTAGTAGCTGTCCCCTGCCTAGCAGTCTCAGTAAGGATCCGGAGGGTCTGGCTGAGAGCTCTTATTGCGGTCCATTCTCTCGCAGTGGATGCGAATACCCTGAGGGATTGCCCTACCGTCTTCAGGAAGGTCCCCACGGACTGGGTGAGGGTTTGCACTGAGAGTGTCTGGGAGGTGAACCTCGTCGGGGTCCACTGCCTCGAGGCCTGGGCATGGAGCGATATGGGCTGGGATAGGCTTCTGTCCATCGTCCACTGTCTCGCGATTGAAGTCAATACTCCAAGCGACTCTTGGACGGACTTCAGGAACGTACCAGCGGACGCCGCCACCGCCCTTATGCTCACGGATTGTGAGGGGAGCCTCGAGGTCGTCCACTGCCTCGATATCCCCGTCAAGATCTGGACTGGTTGAGTGAGGATCCTGGAAGCCATCATCTGCCTCGAGGCTTCAGCGAGGACTCCCAGAGCCTGCTGCACTTCCTTGATGACGGTGCCAGCTGACTGGGCCAGGGTCTGGACAGATAGGATCTGGGAGGGGAACCGTATAGAGGTCCATTCCCTGGATGCCTGGGCGTACAGCTGGACCCGCTGGTAGGCCGCCCTCGTGGGGGACCAGACCCTCAGGGCTTGGGTCAGCACGGAGATGGGCTGAGCCGTGGTCCGTGCGGAGGTCACCTGTCTGGAGGTCTGGGTCAGTAAGCTGATGGCCTGCTTCACGGTCTCAACGAATGTCCCCGTGGACTGGGCGATTGCGTTCAGCGAGAGGCGCTGGGATGCCGTCCTGAGGGCGGTCTTCTGACTCAGTACCTGCGCCGTCAGCTCGAGGATCTCGGATACTATTTGGTTGGCCGTTAACTGTCTCTGGGCTCCAGCGATCACGCTCACAGATTGCTGAGCCGATTCGAGGATCGCCTACGTCGACGTTGCCAGAGCCTTCAATATTAGGGCCTGGGAAGTCTGCCTCACGGATGTCCACTGCTTCGCCACCGCTGCCGATATCTGGAGAGGCTGAGAGGCTTGCCTGACAGCTGTCCACTGATGCGTTGCCTGTGTCAGGAGTTGAACTGACTGCGAGATCGTCCTGAACAGAGACCACTGCCTAGTTGCCTGAGTCAGGACTCTAACAGATTGAGCCGCAGATTTACTAAGTGATACCGTCGAATCGGCGATTGCCTGGAGCGTCAAAACCTGAGAGGGGAGCCTCTCAATCAACCGTGTCCTAGAACCAGTTGTAAGGATCGTGAGGGTCTCCTGGGCTATTCTGGTGACGAGCCTCGTCGCCTGGGCGATGGCTGAGACGAGCAACTTGCTGGCTGCTGAGCGGTAGAATGTCCCTCCTCTGATAGTTTGGGCGAGGATGTTCACTGGCAGAGAGACCAGCCTCTCTCCGATGAGGGTTCTGATCGCGTTGGCCTGCACGGAGAGGCTCTGCGCGATTGCTCTCGGGAATTTCAACAATATGCTCGCAATGATCTCTAGACTCTCTTCTGAGGCCCTCTCGTAGGTGTTCGTCCATGTGTGCAGCAGTACTGTGTCGATCTGCCATGTATCCTGGGACTGATCTGTGGTCTCAGATGCCCCTCTGTACCTGATCGTGAATGTGGGGGAGTCCAGGTACGAGGCGACCGAGACGTTGTTCCATCCAGGTGAGAGGTCCGAGAAGACGTTGTACCAGGTCGAGCCTTGGCGTACGTCGACGAGTACGTCCTCGGAGCCCATGGTGCCCCCGTTGATACATAGGTACTCGTTGTTCTGGCTGGAGTCCACGCTCGTCCACTGGACCTCCAGATCCAGCTTATACGCCGCAACGTATGAGCTCCAGATGTGGACCAGCGCGGCGTCTATCATCCACTGGTCCTGGGTAGAGTCGCTCGACTCGTCGCCGCCCTTGAACCTTATGGTGAGGGTGCCGCTGGTCAGCCAGTCGGCTATGGAGACGTTGTTCCAGGAGCTCTGCGTCAGGTCGCTGAACAGGGTGTCCCAGCCCAAGGTCGTCGTGTTCCATACCTCTACACGGAGGTCCTCGGCGTCGGTCGAGCCTACGAGGATGCTTAGCTCTTCGTTGGGCAGGTTGTAGGGTAGATCCGTCCACTGGACCTCCTGGTCGAGGTCGTAATCGGTGATGGCTGGGGCTACCGACCAAACGGCCGCGACCATGCATTCACGGGTTCCCAGGGAGTTCCAGCCTACCGTGGTGTCTCCAGAAGTCGCATTAGTGTGATGCCCTAACGCTGCACCGCTGCTAGTGAGGAGCTCCTCTTGAATGTTAACTAGGTTGTTTGTGTTGGTCCAGACAGAGTTTCCGCTCTGTGCGGCGCTTGCGACTATTATCGAGTCGTCGTCATTAACAGTAACAGTAACCGCAACGTCACCTGCAGAAGGATTTGCGTAGGTGCCGTTATCGTCGGGAGCTTCTTGAGCGACGTTGATGTATTCGACGACGGCTACATAAATTTCTCTCGTGATCGTCTCGGACACGGTCACGGCGATGTTCTTGAGTCCCGTTGTCGAAGGGAGGTATGTCTCGTTGAGATACCACAGGCCAGAGAAGGCCGAATACCCGGTTCCGGTAACGACAGTAGCTACCTCGGCCATATCGACTCCATCAAACGTGATGCTTGTCACAGAGGCTGTGGCTTCTGCGTCCTCCCAGCCGACGGTGACTACGACGAGTCTTCTGTTGCCAGCACCGTTCTGGAGGTTGTAGTCGAAGTTGTGGGCGCTAGCACCGGTAGCGCTCTCGCTCTCCATACTACCTACGAGTTTAACAAAAATTGGTGCGGGTTCCTCTGTGAGGGTGGCATCTCCTAGGCCTGGGTCCTTCATGTTGTTGAAGTTGGAGAGGGTTCCGACATCAGGATTCGAGTCGACATCGCTGACGTCGTTGTCCACCGCGTCCTCGCTGCTCCCGCTGCCTATTAACCTCACCAAGCTTGCGTCGATCTGCCATGTGTCCTGCGTCGAGTCGATTGTCTCGTCCGTCCCTTTGAACCTCACCGTGAAATTGGAGGACGTCAGGTAGGTTCCAACGGTGAAGTTGTTCCAGGAGCTGGCCGTGAGGTTCCCCAAGTTCACCCATTGGCTTCCGCTTTCGTCCCAGCAGTCGACTCCGATGTCCTCTGAGCCCGTGAAGGAACCTGCGTATATAGCCAGTTCATCATATTGTATGAAGTCGGCTATGGCGTTCCATTGGACCTCGAGGTCCAGTTGATAAGGGGTGCCAATTGACCACTCAACAACCTCCCAGTGGAGAACTGCATCATTGTTACCGTTATTATTCCGTTCTCCGGTTATCTCTGTATCAGATGTCAGACGAGCTCTAATCATAACGTCGAGGTTATCTGAGCTTCCTGTACCCATAGTAGTACAATGACCAGTATTGATCCAACCGCTGGGAATCCAAGCCATTGAGTCGCCAAGCGTCACAGATGCGATGTTGTCCGTTAGACTAGTTTGGCTTCCTGAGAAGGATATCTCGCCTCTCTGTACAGACGTATCATCATGGAACTCGATGACATATACCGTGGACGCAATCGTCCCGGTAGTACCACCTCTGAGAACTGTAACCTCCGTAGTCGAAGACAGATACATACTGACTGCGCCATAATGGGTATCGTCATTCCAGCCACCAGAGTAAGAGCCTACTACCATTGTCTTGTTCATGTCTACAGCACCGAAGGTTCCTGTGTTTGAAGCGCCAGTGAGCGTGACATCGACTGCATTTACATCAAAATTAAAGCCAGTGTCCTCTACGACCCACCAGTGACCAGATATGGAGCCCGTGGTGGAGGCTCTTGAGAAAGTCATCTGAGTCGTTGACGAGAAGTATCCTCGAACCGCGTTGTCAGAGTGTATATTACCTGTTCCACTAGCCTGATAGTAGAACACTAAGAAACCCTTAGTCAATGATATAGTTGCACCAATATTCGCTGTACCAGTCGCAGAGCCGGAACCAATACTGAAAGTTCCGGAGTATACATTTATTGAGGACGTATACTCGACGCAGTAAATGCTAGTATTGACCTGTTTGGAGTCAGCTTCGAATCTAGAAGCAGTCACCGTAGATCCACTTATCGAAATGTCTATCAACGTTGATTCATGGTTGTCAATTGTACCTCCGGCAGTCGGGACATATCTGGTCGCAAATGGTACAACCTGTGTGGTGTCTAAAGCCTCTGTTAATGTAGCAGTGTTCGAGGTAGCAATGGTGGATAAATCAATAGCAAGTTCCTCAACGGAGGCAACAAAACTGCCTCCTTCACTAATGCTGTCGTACGTACCGTCTAATGCCTTCTGATTATCGAAGTTGCTGTGAGATCCCTTGTCGCTGGAGCCATCGACATCGGATGAATCGACATCTACGTAGTCTAGGATTAAGCCACCATCATATACTTCTGACAGTGTATCAAACTCGCTGTCGGGCCCAAAGCGTTGCGCCGTAAAGTTGGATGAACTACCCAGATCAGGGCTCGTGTCCACATCGCTGGAGTCGTTATCCACGGCGTCCTCGATGTCTATGAAGATATCTCCCCTGGCCGTCCTCAAAACAATTGGAGAGAGGAAGAACTGGGAGACGAGGATCAGGAGCAGGAGGAGGGAGAACTTCTTTCTCACGGGGGTCGTGGCCTCCTCCGCAGAGCTGTGACCGCACGGTTACAGCTCGTAAGGGTTGATATCTTCACAAAATATAGGACACTCGAATGTCCAATCTCGTCAGATGTAATTCGCAGGGATGCAACTGGGTTTGCATGCAGACTAGTAGTTACTACTAGACCTGGTGTGTAAACCACCATTGAACCCCCGTGCTCTAGAACTCTACCAGAAATCTTGAAAAGGAATATGAATGGATGAAATTAGGTGGAAAACAGTTACAAAAAACAATATTAAGCCTCTTTTATCCTACTTTTAGCGTTTTAATTCCCTAACGGAGCCCCCTCACAAACACGGCGAACACGTCGGATCGCCCAGCAGCCCCACCCCTCTCAAAAACGCCTTTAAGCCCCTCATATAAGAGAGAAGATCGAGTTGTCAGTCCAGAGCCTAAGGCAGAGAACAGATCCGAAGGCTAGATCTGGCGGTCCGCGGGTCGACTACCATTGTCACATCTCCATAGCCGAGTACTCAGACCCAGAGAACCCGACCCTGGTCTCCGTCACAGTGGAGGAGTTTCTGGCGGACCTCGACGAGGGGGGCATCGACGTCGCCATCGTCCTCTCGGACGATCGTACATCGCCGGTGCAGGTTGCAGCCTTCGTCGAGAAGGCGCCGGACAGGTTCATAGGATTCGGCCACGTCAACCCCGTTGAGGAGGGTTCAGATGAGGAGGTCCTGCGCCAGAGAGAGGAGCTGGGCCTCTTTGGCCTCAAGCTCTACCCCACCTCTGAGGGCTACAGGGTCGACGACGAGAGGGCCTACGGGGTCTACGAGGCCGCGGCTAGCATCGGGATGCCCGTCATGTTCCATCACGCCGGGATGCCCTCCCCGGGGGACCTCCTGAAGCACTCCGACCCCGCCCTCATCGACGAGGTCGCCGCCTCCTTCCCGGAGCTCAAGATCGTCCTCGCCCACCTGGGCTACCCGAGGGTGGACGAGACCCTCTACGTCGCCAGGAAGCACAGGAACGTCTGGTGCGACATCAGCTGGCCCTACGGCGACGTGAACCACTCCAGCTACCTCTACATGCTCTGGAGGGACCTGCTGACCGCGACCAACCTGGGGGTGATGAATAAGCTCGTCTTCGGGACCGACTACCCGGGGGTCCGCCAGAGGCCTTACCTGGACATGCTCATGTCCGTCAACAGGTACGCCGTCCACGAGGAGCTAAGGATCTCTGAGGCGTCTCTCATGGCGATGGTGGACGTGAACGTGAAGCCTCTGCTACCCCCTGAGCTGCTCTGATGCTGGTTAGGCGATAGCTGAGTCTATTCAGTTTTTACGCTCTGATGATAGAGTAGCTAAATTCGAAATATTGATAAGCATAGGCGAAGGGTACCGGGTATCCACACAGTCCCCCTACAGAAGGAAACGATTTGGACGACACCAGCAAAATAAATGGCAATTCCCTGCTTGCCTTCCTCGCCTCCACCCACTTCATAATCCACGTCTACACGATGCTCTTCCCCGTCCTCATCCTCCCCATCCAGGAGGAGCTGGGGATAACCCTCGTCCAGGCGAGCCTCCTAGCCTCGGTGCCCCGGCTCGTCAACGTGGTCCTCTACATCCCCACCGGCCTGGTGGCGGACAAGAGGCCAGCCCTCATCCTCACTGCATCCTTCGTCGCCACCGGCCTCGGGGCCCTCCTCATCCCGGTCTCTAGGAGCTTCACACTGATCCTCCTCGGCTTCGCACTCATCTCCTTCGGGGCCACCCTATACCATCCCCCCAGTCTCAAGCTCGCCAGCGGGTTTCCCCCGGACAGGGTGAGTTTCGCCATGGGGGTCCACAACATGGGCGCCAGCCTGGGCTTCGCGGCGGGTCCCTTGCTCCTGGCTGTCATGATGCCCATCTGGGGCTGGAGGGCCTCCTTCTACGTCTGGGCCCCACTCACGCTGCTCACAGCGGTGGCCTCCTACCTCTACACGAGGAACAGGCTCGAGAGAAAGGATGGCTCGTCCGGCCCTTCCCCTATGCAGGGGATCAGGGCCCTCTTCAACAGGGGTTTCCTCACCCTCGCGATGATGTCCATGGTCGTCGAGGCGACCTTCGTCATCCTCTTCACATTCGTCCCCGTCTACTTCATTCTGGAGCGGGGGATGTCATACAGCCTGGCCAGCCTCATCGCGGGCCTCGGCCCCCTCACGGGTCTCGTGGGCTCCTTCGTGGGGGGCTTCTCAGGGGACAGGTTCGGCAAGTACAGGATGGCCGTGGCGGTGCTGCTCGCCGAGGCTGCGCTGCTGGTATTCTTTCCCTTCTCGTCCAGCCTCCTCGTCCTCGCCGTCATCTACGCCCTCTACAGGTGCCTCCAGTCGGCCTTCATGCCCCTCCTGAACTCGATGATCGTGGCCCACAGCGACCCGGACAACATCAGCCTCTCCTTCAGCGCCAACT
>JAUVYU010000003.1 GCA_030602935.1 Candidatus Bathyarchaeota archaeon
CAGAGATATTGGAGGCGGACGGGGGAACGAGGACGGCCTGCATCAACGCAGCCTCAGTTGCTCTAGTCGACGCGGGAATACCCGTGCGAGACCTCGTGGCGTCGTGCGCCGCGGGGAAGATAGACGGCCAGCTGGTACTGGACCTCGGAGACTACGAGGACAAGGAAGGCGACGCCGACGTCCCACTAGCCTACATGCCAAAGACGGAGCACGTAACCCTGCTCCAGATGGACGGCCTTCTATCCCAGGACGACTTCAACGGCTGTATCGACTTGGCCATTGAGGGCTGCAAGCAGATATACGAGGTCCAGCGTGAGGCATTGAAGAAGAAGTACGGCCTAGACGAAGGGGAGGCGAACTAGAATGTCAAGAAACGTCGGAATAGCCTCAAGGCTCAAGAGAAACAAGATCACCGAGGTCGTCGCATCAGGGAAGCGCATGGACGGACGAGACCTACTGGACTACCGTGAGATCAAGATAGAGACAGGGGTCCTCGAGAAGGTCGAGGGATCCGCAGAAGCATACCTGGGACAGACGAGGGTCCTAGTAGGAGTAAAGTTCGGGAAAGGCTACCCATTCGACGACACTCCAGATAAGGGAGTGCTCATGACCAACGCAGAGTTCACGCCCATCGCACACGCAACATTTGAACCAGGCCCCCCAAGAGAGAGCTCAATAGAGCTCGCAAGGGTAGTCGACAGGGGACTCAGGTCCGCTGAGATACTCGACATGAAGAAGCTGTGCCTAGTGAAGGGAAAGTCAGTCATAATGGTTCACGTGGACATCTACGTGCTCAGCTACGACGGAAACCTCATAGACTGCTCGGCAATGGCCGCGATCGCCGCAATGAAGACAGCGAAGATGCCAGTCTACACAGTCAAGGGCGAAAACGTCAAACTCACAAAGAAGACTAAGGCAGTCAAGATCCGGAAGGAGCCCCTCGCAGTCTCGATAGTGAAGATCGGTGACAGCCTGCTGGTCGACCCATCCGCGGACGAGGAGGAGGTCATGGACGCCAGGATAACCGTCACCCTAGACGAGAAGGGCAACGTGTGCACGATACAGAAGGCAGGCTCGGTAGGCTTCACCAGGGACGAGCTCAAGACAGCCGTAGAGATCGCAGCTGAAAAAGTCGAAGAACTGAGAAAGTACGTCTAGGAGAATGACTGATGCCCAAGAAGAAGACGACCTTTGGCCTCCGGCTCAGAACCCGGGGTGGCATGTCCATCCGCAAGAACTGGACAAGGCTCACCTTGGGCATGAGGGCAAAACACAGATGCCCCAGATGCTCAAGCAGGAAAGTTAAACGGGAGAGCGTAGGGATCTGGGGATGCAAAAAATGCGGATACAGATTCGCCGGGGGAGCCTACATCCCCTCAACGAAGACCGGGCAAGCCTCAACTCGTATACGTTAATATACTCCACCATTTTTTCATATTTATCGTGAGACACAGTGGAGCGTAGGAACCTTTTACGGATGATATACGCTGAGGTCTCAATACAGTTATCCTCCGAGGTAGCTGCCATCGTCGAAGAATCCCTAATCCCCGAGGTTGAACATCCCATATCTCAGCGTTCGAATGTGGAAGTCGAGGCAAGAAAAGGGAAGCTCGTCATCTCGATGGAGGTCTCAGACGTCACAGCCCTGCGGGCTGCTTTTAACAGCTACATCCGCTGGGTTGGGGCAATCATGAACGTGGTGGATTCGGTTAGTTGAGATATCTACTGCATACACTCGAGCCCAGTTCTTAGAGCATATGTCCCATCAATAACTATAAACCTAGGCTCGTATTTTTAAAGGGAGAATGATATGTCGAATCTGAGTCAGCTTCCACCGGATATCCAGGAGAAGCTTAGCCGGATGCAGCAGCTTCAGAACATGCTGCAGCAACTCGTTATCCAAAAGCAGCGGCTTGAGCTAGAGCTCTCAGAGTCTGACCGGGCACTTAAGACTCTGGAGGATACGCCTTCTGACGCTAAGGTCTACAAATCGGCTGGCGCGGTCCTAGTTGAGAAAGATAAGGACATCGTCGTGAAGGAGCTCACGGAGAGGAAGGAGTTCCTCGGCCTGAGGTCCAAGGTGCTGGTGAAACAGGAGACCAACACAAGGGAGAGGCTGACGAAGCTCCAAGAGAACCTCCAGAAGGAGTTACAAAAGAATAGTTAAACTCTAACAGCCTATCAGGGACATAGGTAAATCTGTTTTACCTCTGTGTGTTTTTCCCCAATAAGTTACTAACAATATATCCGTGTGTGTATGTATCTAGCATCTGACATATATCGTTAAGAGACCTAAAACACGCCTGCGCGCGCGTAAAATTTTGGGGTAGTATCGATGATCACTCCTAGATCTTCTAGACTACCCAACATAGTGGTAGGGTACTGCGCGCGCAATAAAGAAGGTTAATGTGAAGACGTAGTTCCTTACCTTATTAAGGAGTAATATCCATACGTCAAATCAGGATCCGATCCTAGTCCTATATAGAATACAGATCGCATTTCATCATCGTAGTAGATCGTCACTGGATAATCCCCTGCAGTTCTTACTTTCAATGCTTCGTTTATTACACCGCTCCTCCCAGTTCTCACCGCTCCATGGTATGCATCCTCGTAGTCAGCTCCTAAACTGTATAACGTGAGGTGATCGGCTATAGCGTTCATGGTTTGTATTACCTTCATTATATCAATATCTTCTTCAAACGTGTCGAAGTCCATGTATTCAACGGTGTATCCTGGCTGACGCATAAAGTATCTCATCCATTCATTGAATTGAAAATTATCCGATCCCGTCACTGGCTTCGGCTTTAGCATCGGATTTATCACCATAAATAGTCCAACAAAGGCTACAATAACAACTAAACGAAGGAGTTTAGGTCTTTTCTGTAATGTTTCCATCATCCCATATTCACATCCTCTTAGTTAATGTTTGTTTCTTATTATTCTTGCGGGCATTTATCATCCCTAAACGTTTATGAGCGTCGCGCGCGCAAGACTCACATTCAGAATTGTATAGAGCACATCACCGCTTAAGACTTACTATAGAGGATTTCGAATAACCTCTGATTTCAGCGTTTTCTAATCCCCCCGGTTAAACTTTTAGCGAGGAAAACACCACCACTCAACTATTGACTCCTTCACTTCCTTCACCCTACGGAAACTCTACCGGAAGATCCACTAACTAGGCGACAGACTCGCGCGGCGCGCGCGTTCTAACCCCTTCTCCTGAGTGAACTCAGTAGACCGCGCTTTTCCTGCACGCCGGCTTTCTTTGAGATCTCCTCTCTCATCTCGATGCTTCTCTTAAGTGGCGTGATGTCCACGCCGAGTTTATACATCTTGTTCAGGACGCTGATCACTGATGTGGCCCCTGCGTAGTCAATGGATGTGATGAATGAAGTCGGTATCAGGAGAGTAGTCCAAGGTAGATCACGTTTCAGGGCCTCCTCCATGAGGACAGCGTTGAGGCCTGAGACTCCTCCTTCAGTCAAGGGTCTTGCACCGAATTTTATCAGCTCCCTTTCAGGTATGCTGAAGCCGTAGACCGGGTTCTCCTTCAACTGCTGCGGCATCGGCATCGCCTCGATGCAGACGAAATCTTTGGCACCATTCTCTAGCAACCATTCCATGAGCTTGGCACCGATATCCCAAGAGTTCTCGGGGGAGACCAGTGACTCGCTGATGACCACTAGTAGCTCGTCCTTGCTGTCTCCATATACCCTGAATGGATGAATGGGCTTCCCTTCCATAAGTAGTATAGTCGGAGGAAGCAGCTTAGATCTTACCTCGGCCTTCAACTCGAAATTTTTGTTGCGCGCAATGTACATGAGGGCCGTATTGCCTATGAATCCAGGCCCAGAAAAAGCGAATATGACCGAAGGCCGTGTCTTCTTCAGAGGATTGACCTCATTGATCCATATTTTCTCCGACATTTTGAAATCCAATTTAAGGGGTGCACTCTGATTTAAAAGGTAGCCCCCCAACTGTGCCCCCTATCTTTATCCCTAGTCCGTGCTAATTCATATCCAGGTTGGTCATCACAGACTCCCAATATGAGACATTAACGAGGCTAATCTCCGGACGTACGCTCATTCTTTCCCATCACAATGCTGATCCTGACGCGATTGGATCAGCATTTGCTCTTCAACAGTTGGTCTCCTCTTTGAAGCCGTCTGTTTCAGCTGACATCTATCTACCTGGGGGGGCTACTCTCCTCTCGAAAAAGATCATGAGTGAATTGGGTATCATAGTCCTCGATGATGCTTCTATTGATGACTATGAAGCCCTGATTGTATGTGACACTGCGACGCTGAGGCAGCTTGAGGCTTGGGGAGACATGGTGTCCTCAGCTGAAATTTCAAAAATATTCGTCGATCACCACTCCCCTCATCCTGAGGTCTCCAAGATATCATCCCTCCACCTCGTGAATGAGGGGGCATCGTCGACCTGCGAGATAGTTTATACAATGTATAAAAAATATGGCGGCGCTCCAACATCGACTGCTGCCAGGGCGTTGATGTTGGGGATTCTATTCGATTCTAAACACCTCCATCTGGCTACATCCCGTACAATCCAATATGTCTCTGAGCTCCTTCAAATCGACGGCTCCATGGAGGAGATATTCGGCGTGCTCGTGAATAAAAGGGGACGACCTGAGAACATCGCCAGGCTGAAGGCCGCTCAGAGGATGAATCTTCACATGGTAGAAGGCTGGACCATAGCTACATCCCAGCTAAGCTCGTATCAATCCTCAGCAGCCCGCGCCCTAATTGGCCTTGGCGGGGATGTCTCCGTTGTAGCGGGTAGGAGTAAAAAAGCGCTTAAAGCAAGCTTTAGGTCATCAGAGGCCTTCCATGAAAAGTCCCATGTACACCTCGGTAGGGACTTGGCTATGCCTCTAGGAGAGATGTTCTCCGGGGCTGGAAGCGGTCATCCTACTGCTGCTGGATTCAATGGCGAGGGGGACCCAAAGGAGTTTCTAAAGGAGGCCCTGGTTCTTCTCACCGAGCTACTTGAAAAGGAATGATAAACGGAATCCAGCTTTTGATAATATACTATAGAGCTAACTAATATATGCGTAGACATCCTTTTTAACGAATTCATAGGTCAAAAGAGGAGGAATCCTTGGGCATTATAGAGGTGAGGGGTCTCCACTATTCTTACCCGAACGCTACATCACAAGCGTTGAAGGGTATAGACCTCACCATCGATAAAGGAGAGTTCATACTTTTAACTGGGCCAAGCGGATGCGGGAAGACCACCTTCTGTAGGACTCTCAACGGCCTCATCCCCCACTTCTACAATGGCGATATGAAAGGCGAGGTCACAGTTACTGGCTTCAACGTCAGAGAGCATCCCACCTACAAGTTGGCACAACATGTGGGACTCATCTTCCAGAATCCGGACAACCAGATCTTCGCCCTGACGGTTGAGAAGGACGTTGCATTCGGCCTGGAGAACCAAGGCGTCCCCAAGGATAAGATGCGAGAGGAGATAAGCTGGGCTCTTGAGACCACTGGTATCGATCATCTTAAGGATCGGGCAACCCATGAGATGTCAGGGGGGCAGAAACAGCGCCTCGCAATTGCTTCCATTCTAGCTATGAAGCCAAAAGTTCTCGTACTCGATGAGCCTACCTCGTTCCTCGATCCCCTTGGTGCGGAGCGTATCTTCCGGGTCCTGGATACTCTGAACAAGGAGTATGAGATGACTATTCTCCTCATAGAGCATCGTGTTGATCTGGCTACGCAATACGTTGACCGGGTCATCATATTCTCCGATGGTCAGATCGCTAATCAGGGCTCTCCTGAGGAGGTCTTTACCGACGAGACGACGCGTCTCGTAGGAGTTGGCATACCCAGAGTCATCGAATTGAGTGATCGGCTGAAAAGCAAGGGTATACTCTTGGACCGAACGCCTCTTAACCCGACAATGCTCGTAGAGCAGCTTCAGGACCGCATAAAGAGGGAGAATGCAAGCAGAAAAGCGGTCGACCCAGATCTCGATCTGTACACAGGAGAGCAATGGGTTAATCCCATCATCGAGATCGAGGGTGTCACATTCAATTATCCGAGCGTCGACAAGGCATTGGACGACGTGTCGCTGACCATTCATAAAGGTGAATTTGTCGCGATAATGGGAGAGAACGGAGCAGGCAAAACCACACTTGTTAAGCATCTAAATGGTCTCCTCCGTCCACAAGAGGGACGTATTAAAATAGATGGCGCGGACATCGCTGACCTGAGTGTCGCAAACCTGGCGAGGAAAGTTGGTCTGGTCTTCCAGAATCCTGATGACCAGCTATTCTCGGAGAATGTTGAGGAGGAGATAAGTTTCGCCCTCAGGAACTTTGGTTTCGGGAGCGACGTCATCGATAAAAGGGTTGACTGGGCAGTCAACCTATTGGATCTGGAGCGCTATAGGAAGTCAAGCCCCTTCATCCTGAGCGGGGGTGAGAGGAAGCGGGTCGCCCTTGGCTCCGTCTTGGCATGGGATCCTGAGATAGTGGTCTTGGATGAGCCGACCATTGGGCAGGATTACGCTCAGAAGGAACGGCTCAGACACTTCCTAATGCAGTTGAGGACTCAAGGTAAGACCATAGTCATAGTAACCCACGATGTCGAGTTCGTCGCTGAGTGTAAGCCTCGGATAGTCCTAATGGCCGACGGGAAGATAATAGCAGACGGCCCCATAAAGAAGGTTATGACCGATAAAGAGGCGATGGCCCGTGCATCGGTCACCCCCCCTGAGATCACCAAGGTCTTCCAACAGCTCTCGGAATATGGGCTTCCGGATAACGTGATTGACGTCGGTGAGGCGGTCGATATTCTCAGTCAGGTCTTGGAGGCGTCCACATGAGCTTGCTTGAGGGATTGAGGTTCACGAGAGGGGATTCCCTCATACACAGGCTGGACCCCCGGGTCAAGTTCCTCATGACGATGGTGATATTCACCTCTGCAATCCTCTTCATGGACCTCTTACCCCTGTTAACCATCTTCCTAGTGCAGATCCCCCTCATCTTCATTGCCGAGATCCAACAGGAGTGGACCAAGAGCATGAAGGGAAGCGTCTTCCTAGCCACGATAATATTCTCGACCAATCTCATATCCTACTACTTCTTCCAGTCAAGGAGCCTCAACACCGAGAACGTTGAGACCGCTCTTGCCCTTACCGTTCGGTTCTTGAACCTCATCACATCGTTCTCCCTGTTTTTCCTCACCACCTCCCCTGATAAGCTCAGCCTGGCTCTAGAGAAGGCCCGGATCCCTTACGAGTTTAACTTCGCGTTCATCACAGCGATCAGATTTGTGCCTGTGCTCGCTGACGAGGCCCAGTCGATCATAGACGCTCAGAGATCGAGGGGGCTGGAGCTTGACAAGGGCAGCTTCCTAACAAAGATCAGGAACTACATCCCAATATTACTCCCACTTATCATCAACTCCATTAGAAGGAGCCTGGATCTGGCCGAGGCGATGGAATCAAGGGCCTTCGGGGCGACGAGGGATCGCACGAACTTATTTGAGCTCGTGATGGAGGGCCGTGATTATGCCGTCATAGTGATCTCTCTTGTTCTTCTCGCTGCAGTAATCTACATGAAGCTTTACCTGCCGCCCTTCGAGCCGTTGTTCCCCTACAGAGTACTCATATAATTACAATATGTTCTCTAGTGATTAGAAAACCTTTAATAATTACTGTTTTTATTATGAGGGGATTTAGTATATACCAGGTGTAGAATATGGAACCACGCAAAGTACAGAAAGTCGGATACTCAACCCTTTCGGTCTCACTCCCCATGAACTGGGCTAAAAAGGCTGGTGTAAAGAAAGGAGACCTAATTTTCATCTCTGAGGAGAGTGACAGTACTCTTAGGCTAACCACTGAACAAGGAAAGGCCGAGGATAACACGGTCTATCTCGTTAACGTTGATAAATGCGATAACACGAAGGTGCTGGCGAGAGTGATAGTGGGGAACTACGTTCTTGGGCGGAACGTTATCAGGGTAGAGTCTGATCGGAGACTAATGCGAGAGCAGATACAGAGCATCAGAGAGGTGACGCAGCGGCTGCTGGGGATCGGCATCATCGAGGAGTCGGATAGGCACCTGCTCCTCCAGTGCTCTATAAACCCTAAAAACTTCCCTCTGGAGACTGTCGTTCGCCGCCTCTTCGTTTTAACGTCTATCATGTTCAAGGAGATTCTCGATAGCCTCATCGACGGTGATTTGGAGTTGGCGAAGGACGCTATAACAAGGGAGTATGAAGCTGACACGATCTACTGGCTTCTTGCCCGCCTCCTGGCCTCGGCCCAGCAGTCCAGGGTTATTTCAGATAGTATTGGTGTCTCAGATCCCATGGACATCGTCCAGCACAGCATCATTGCATGGTACCTTGAGATGATAGGGGACAGGGTCAACAACATCGCTGAGAGTATTATCGGGCTCCATGAGATAAGGCAGGAGTCCGATGATGACCTCATAGAGCGCCTCATACAGATTGGGATGATCGCTTTCACGATGTTCGACAAGGCGGTTAAGAGTGTCTTCGATAAGGACATCTCTGTGGCCAGCGACGCTGTTGACCTCTATGAGACTGTGGCCAGCGAGGAGAGTCGGCTCCTCAAGAGGTTCCAGAACGGCAGCAGTCCGGATGTGGCAGTGTCTGTGAGTGAGATTGCGTGGGACCTGAAGATCATCGCTGAGCATAGCTCGGCTATAGCTGAGATTGCGATAGATTACGTCCTGAATGGGGATAACGAGATCTGTCGGAAGGTTGTCGAACCCTAGACCTTGTGTAAAATAGTTAATTTTTTTTTATCTTTATACTTTTTAGAAATGAAATATTGTCTTCTCGCCACGTTTTTTGGTTTGAGAAGGTCAATTGTGCCTTACTCCCTATGTACTTAATATATGTTTTGCCAACTAAGTAATTACTAGCATGTATCTGGCTTCAGCTCTCCAGGTTGGCTTCGATCCCGCGTCACTAGCAATTATAAATTACCGTGCGTGCACTCGTAAGTTTTAAGCGGTGATATACCGTACCACATATTACTTTAATTATATGGTAAGTCTTTTGCGGTGATGCGGCCCATACAATGGTGTAGTAAGACACTGGGAGGCTACGTAGATGCGGAAAGAATACAAAGACGCGATAATCAGTGGGGTCGGTGGCGCAATACTAACTACTGTTTTTTTGTATATAATACAAGGAAAAGTCGCTTGGGCGTATCTATTTACATTTCCAATATTCACATTCATTCTTCATCTCTATCTAAACAAAAAGCGCGCGCGTGAAGGAGCCTTGAGATGAAGCCACAGTATGAACTCGGAGAGATATGGGAGCTGATCAAGATGCTCGTCATGCGCGTGCGCAAGTATTTCATGGAATCAGCGCGTGTGCGCGTGTTGGCAGGTGTGCTACTCGCTTTGCTAGTAATAATCGTGTTATTGGTAAGTGGGGGCGATTTGCCCTTTAGTGCCATTGCGCACGCTCGTAACCTATAAGCGGTGATGTGCCTCATCATACGGCGCACGAGCGCGTAGAATCTCTCAAATAATTTTTAATTGTAACTTGGATAATATAAAATACCCTTAGCGTTCTCTTAGGTTCAGAACCATGAGCTTTGTGAAGGAGGTCTCGACTTGGATCCTCGCCGGTATCGGTGGTGTGATCCAGTCCATAGATGAGGCCGAGATTGGGAGGATGATCGACGTGATCATGGCTGTTCGGGATGATAAGATCCTGCTGTTGGGGACCGGGCGTAGCGGTTTCGTGGGGCGGGCGTTTGCTCTGCGGTTGATGCATCTTGGCTTCAGCGTCTACGTTAGCGGTGAGACGATCACGCCCGCGTTGTCGAATGATGATCTTGTGTTGGTGATCTCGGGGTCGGGGACGACCACGACTGTGGTTGCTCAGGCTGAGGTTGCGAAGTCTGTGGGTTCGAGGGTGGTGGCGGTGACGTCGCATCTGGACTCTCCCCTGGGTAAGTTGGCTGACGAGGTGGTTCTGGTGAAGGGGAGGACGAAGATCGATCAGATCACGGACTATGAGGGGCGGCAGATCAGCGGTGTGTATGATAACGCTCCGTTGGGGACGATGTTCGAGCTGTCGGTGATGGTGTTTCTGGATTCTGTGATCGCGGCGTTGATGCAGCGGCTGGGTATCCATGAGATCGATCTGAGGGCGAGGCACGCGAACGCTGAGTGAGTGTGCCGCTGGCAGAGGATAAGGGTTCCAGGGGGTTTTCGCGGGTTTTTTCCGTGTGAAGGGGGCTAGTTCTGGTTCTGTCTGTTCATTTGTTCCTGTGAATTAGGGTTTATGGGGGCTTGACGGTGAGGTGCTGGGTGCCTGGGGGGAGTCACCTAGGGTTCACGGTGCCTGTGGTGAGGTCGATGGTAGTGGGTTCCGGCTGTGGGGCTGGGGCGTCGGTGGTCTGGGGGAGGTGGAGGGTGTAGGCCGTCTGGGGTGTGTGGAATGTGATTGTGGTCCAGCTGTCCCTGGTTTTGCGTGTGGGGGCGGTGATGTATGTGCCGTGGGCATTGACGGCGGCCTGCAGGTGGCGTAGGACGTGGGCGGCCCGCCTGGGGTTGAGGCGTCTGTCGTAGAGGCCAGCCCGGGGGAAGTAGCCCCTGTCGTGGTCCATGAAGGTGTCCAGGAGGACCCTGACGTCTGGGTGGGCGTAGCCTGCGATGGCGGCCTCGGCTGCCCTGTTGGCGTTGTGGTTGTCGTCTTGGGGGTAGTCGGCGGGGTCCTCGGGGGCGAGCCTGACGTTGATGAGTGCCTTGATGTCGTTGGCCTTGGCGTAGTCGCTGATGCGCTGTATGGTGGGTAAGGGGTGATCTGTCTGGGGGACCTCGAAGACGAATCCGTCGACGGAGCCTCGCTGGGGGAGGATGGCGTCTAGCTTGGATGTGTCGTCGATGTGGAATCCGTGGCTCATGTAGTGGCTGAACTTGGGGCCGGTGCGCTCTCTGTGGACGCTGCTCTCTATGTTGGCGACGTAGACGGGGGTTTGTAGGGTTTCGCGGAGTTTTGATGCATCGGGGAGGGTTTTGTGGACTGTCTCCCAGGGGAGGACTATCTCGAGGAAGTCGACGAGGTGGCTGTGTTCGGCTAGGGCGTCGGGTTTCGGGGTGTTGACGGTGAAGAAGCCGTATCTGCTCCCCATCCTGTGGAGCTCTTGGAGGCGGCGTCGGGTGGCCTCGTCGTTGAGGTCGGCGAGGGGCAGCCTGAGGGTCCTGATGCCCGTCTCCCAGAGCGCTAGGACGGTGTAGTCGTTCCGGGCCTTCTTCCTGACGAACTCGTCGACGGGACCCATGTAGGGGAGTTCGGTGACCTCCGCTATGGGGTACCTGAGCTGGACCCCGAGGGGCGAGTGGAAGCCTTCCGAGGGGTGTCGGGTTTCAATCTTCTTCTCCTTTCGGAGGGTTTCCCCCTCTTTGAGGGTGCGTCCGTATGACCTGTGGATGCGTGCCACGTGGCCGTTCTCGTACACGTCCACGATGCAGTACCCGAGCTTGGCCGCGTCGTTCCTCCCATACTCCTCGGGGGCTTCGACCCTGAACATGTTCGCGAAGTCCTGTCTGAGGTTGCACGTGGAGAGGAGGTTGTAGATGTCCGTCTCGCCGTGCCTCTTGTAGAAGAACTGGTGCACGTGGCCGGCGAAAAAGGCCTCCACACGGTGCTCCTCGATGAGGTCCAGGAGCCACCTCCTGGCTGGCTGGTCCAGGTTATCGTAGTTGCTGGGCTCTTCGGGCAGGTGGAGATAGGGCGGGTAGTGGCTGAAGACGTGGACCCTTCTACCTCTGTGCTCTTCTAGGTCGACTTCTAACCAGTCCCTCTGCTCGTCTTCTTCGCTGAGCCCTGAGTTTAGGGCGAGGCTGTTGATCATGACGAAGTGGACGTCGCCGTGGTCGAAGCTCTGGAACGTGGGTCCATGGTATCTGTGGAAGTCCTCGATGTAGTCGTCGTTGATTATATAGGAGGGTACGGTGGGGTTGTCCTTGTCGCCCACGTCGTGGTTGCCGGGGACGAAGTAGCAGGAGGATGCAAGGCTGCCCATTATCTCTCGGGCCACCATTGAAGCGGAGCCGTATGTCGGCAGGTGGGGGACGGGGTGGACGATGTCTCCAAGGTGGATGACGAAGTCAGGGCTGTGGGCGTTGATGGTGTGGGCAACCCATCGGGCTCTGTCGTTCGTGAGCAAGTTGGTCTTCCAGGGGCTGCTGCTCTCCCCGGATGGACGGATGTGGGTGTCAGAGATAATGGCGTACCTGCAGGTGTACCTCTTGTCGTCGTGGCTATCTGCCATGATTATTGGTATTCTAATATGCATAAATGAAATTGGGTGCGTTTATCTTTGAATTTATATGAAGTAATAAAATTCTTCATAAAACATTGCCAAACTACAAATAGATTTAAAAGACGCCCAATTTGTGTACATAGAGTAATCTAAAAGGTTGATTTAGCATGCCCAGATTCAAGCAGACAAAGGAAATCGAGAAACTGATGCACGACAAGGAGCACATCAGGAACATCGGGATCATCGCGCACATAGACCACGGTAAGACCACCATGAGCGACAGCCTCCTCGCCATGGCGGGGCTCATGGCTCCCACTCGCGCGGGGGAGACCCGCGCCCTCGACTACCTCGAGGAGGAGCAGAGGAGAGGCATCACGATCAAGACTGCCAACATCTCCCTCATGTACGAGGAGGAGGGGCAGGACTACGTCATCAACCTCATCGACACCCCTGGGCACGTCGACTTCTCCGGGAAGGTGACCCGGGCCCTCAGGGCGCTGGACGGATGCGTCCTGCTGGTCGACGCCGTCGAGGAGTTCCAGATAATGACCGAGATCCGCCTCAGGGTCGCCCTGGAGGAGCGGGTCAAGCCGGTCATGTACATCAACAAGTTCGACCGCCTCATCAAGGAGCTAAAGATGGACGCGAACGCAGTCCAGGAGAAGCTTCTCAGGGTCATAGGCCAGTTCAACGCCATCGTCCAGACCTACGGTTCCGACGAGGTGAGGAACGAGTGGACTGTGCAAGCGGCGGACGGCACCGTCGCCTTCGGCTTCGCCCTTGACAGGTGGGGCTTCACACTGCCCATGCTCGCGAAGAAGGGGCTCAGCTTCGCCGACATCGTCGACTTCTACAAGAACGGTGAGCTTGAGAAGCTCCAGGAGATGCTGCCCCTCAGCGACGCAATCCTGCAGATGGCCGTACGCCACATCGACCCTCCAACCAAGGCTCAGCCCTTCAGGATCCCCGCGATCTGGCAGGGAGACCTGGACAACGAGGTCGGGAAGGCTATGCTCACCCTCGATGATGACGGCCCACTCGTTATCTGCATCATCAACGTAATCATAGACCCCCAGGCAGGGGTGGTGAGCACGGGCCGTATCTTCTCAGGCACGTTCAGGAAAGGACGAGACGTCTACCTGATAATGGCCAAGAAGGACTACAAGATTCAGCAGGTCAGCATCTACATGGGCCAGTACAGGGAGATCGTTGACGAGATCCCCTCCGGGAACCTCGTCGCCCTTCTCGGCCTTGAGCAGGCGCGAGCAGGCGAGACCATCATCAGCGTCGAACATCGTGAGAACGTCATCGGCTTCGAGTCCATCAAGTACATCTCTGATCCCGTCCTTACGGTGGCCGTCGAGCCCAAGAGGCCCACCGACCTCCCGAGGCTCATCGACGCCCTCCAGAAGCTCTCGATACAGGACCCGAACCTCGTCGCCACAATCAACCAGGAGACCGGCGAGTACCTCCTATCCGGCATGGGAGAGCTCCATCTGGAGATCGCCCTTAAGGACCTAGAGAGAGATCACAGGCTCGACGTAACGGCGACGGAGCCCACCGTCGTCTACCGCGAGACCATCCAGAGAGAGGCTGGGCCCTTCATGGGGAAGAGCCCCAACAAGCATAACAGGGTCTTCTTCATAGTCAGGCCCCTCGATCCCACGATCGTCGACCTCATCAGGAACGGCGAGCTCAGCGAGCTGAGCTCCAGACGCCAGCGTGAGGAGATCCTCCGTGAGAAGGTCGGTTGGTCGGTCAGGAATTCCAGGAACATCGTAGATGTCAGCGGAAACGCAAACATCCTCACCGACGTCACTACCGGTATCCAGGGCCTCAGAGAGGTCAGGGAGCACATCGCCGGAGGCTTCCAGTGGGCCCTCGGATCGGGACCCTACTCCGGCGAGGCACTCCAGGGGATCCACGTCGAGATGACGGATGTCAAGCTACACGAGGACCCCGTCCACAGGGGACCAGCCCAGATGATGCCCGCAGCCAGACAGGCAATGTACGCAGGCATCATGTCCGCTGAACCCACGCTCCTTGAGCCGATCTACAAGATCCAGGTGAGGATCCCCCCAGAGGAGCTGGGGAGCGTAACCGGCCTCCTCAGCAGCAAGAGGGGGAGCATCCACAACGTCGAGCAGCAGGGCCCCACAGTCACCGTCACGGGGATGATACCCGTCTCAGAGACACTGGGCCTCTCCCAAGACATGAGGTCCGCCACATCGGGCAGCGCCTTCTGGCAGAGCACCTTCGACCACTGGGCGCCCGTTCCGGGGTCACTCCTGACCGAGGTCCTAGCGAAGGTGAGGACGAGGAAGGGACTCGACCCGAGCCCGCCCCACGCAAGCCGCTACATCGTCAGGGAGTAGCCCTCCCCCCATTTACCAAATTTTACTTCAAACCCCAGTGCCAACAGGGTTATTCAGTTGAACCAGCAACCTATAGATCAGACCGGCGGGACTCCCCATGAAGTTCAGGAACGAGAGAGTGCTTCTATCGAAATCGAGCTCCGAGTCCAACCGAGCCCTCAGGAGAGACGCCCTGGAGATACTGAAGGCGGCAGTCGAGTCAGCCGACCCCGGAGAGGCGGTAAGACGCAACCTCAAGGTCACAGCAGATACCCTGTCATGCGGCGGCGTCGACTACGACCTAACCGGAGACAACAGGATATACGTTATAGGAGGCGGGAAGGCAGGGGCAGCGATGGCCCGAGCCCTATGGGACCTCCTGGATGATAGGATAGACGGGGGCTGCATCAACATCGTCGAGGGCTCAGACGCACCCCCCGAGATAGGCCACATACGCCTCAACGGGGCCTCACATCCTGTGCCCAATCAGAACGGCGTCAGGGGAGTCGAGAGCATGCTCACCCTGACAGAGGACGTAGATGAGGGAGACCTCGTCATAGTGCTCATCTCGGGCGGGGGCTCAGCCCTCATGACCTATCCTGCCGAGGGGGTCGACCTCGAGGACGTAAAGACGCTGACGGGGCTGCTACTCAGAAGCGGAGCCTCGATCGACGAGCTCAACGCAGTCAGGAAACACGTCTCCTCCTTCAAGGGAGGCCAGCTCGCCAAGAGGCTCTCCCCCTCCAGGGTCCTCGGCCTCGTCCTATCGGATGTGGTCGGCGACCCCCTTGAAACGATAGCGTCAGGCCCCACGTCGCCTGACACGACGACCTTCGTATACGCGGTCGAGGTCTTGAAGAGATACGGCCTCTGGGAGCTGGCTCCCCCTCCAATCGTTGACAGGCTCAACAGAGGTGTAGGTGGAGAGATAGGCGAGACGCCGAAGCCCGGGGATCCGATCTTCGACAGAGTGAACAACGTCATCGTGGGGAGCAACATGACGGCACTGAGGGCCGCAGTCGAGAAGGCGGAGGACCTGGGATACCACTCGACTATAGTAACCTCAGGGCTGACGGGTGAGGCCGTGAAGGCAGGTCCATACCTGGCTGATTTCGTGAGGGAGACCCTCTCATCCGATGACCCTCTGAGGAGCCCCGTGGCAGCCATATTCGGAGGTGAGACTGTGGTCACTGTCACAGGCTCGGGCGTCGGAGGGAGGAACCAGGAGGTCGCGCTGAGCGCAGCCCAAGGTATGGCAGGCTTGGAAGCCCTGATAGCGACCCTGGCCACCGACGGCGTCGACGGCCCCACAGAGGCGGCTGGAGCCCTCGTCGACGGAACCACGTTGAGGCGGGCCTCATCGTTGGGGCTGGACGCCTCCGAGCACCTCAGGGAGAACGACTCCTACAGCTTCTTCATCGCCCTGGGGGACGCGCTGATCACGGGTCCCACTGGGACAAACGTGAACGACATCTCGGTCGCCCTCATGCTCAGGACCCGTGTAGATGGGGGGTAAAGACTGGTCAAAGCCAGTTCGAGGGACCCCGGGCGCATCCACGAGGAGATCCGGGACCTCCTCCACGAGATCTCCTACATTTCCACGATGGTCGTCGTCGAGGGGCCCAGGGACGTGGAGGCCCTCAGGCTCATCGGCTTCGAGGGCAGGATAGAGGTCTGCTCAAGGGTCAACGTCTCCGACTTCGATCTAGCCGAGTCCCTGAAGGGGGAGGCGTCCTCGGTTGTCCTGCTCACGGACTTCGACGAGGAGGGCCGGAGGCTCAACAGGCACCTGACCCGCCTCCTGGAGGGCAGAGGCGTGAAGGTGGAGGTGGGCCTCAGGCGCCAGTTCGGGAGGCTGATGGCCGCCCTCGGGATCTACGTCATCGAGGCGCTGGACGACGCCATCCTAAAGTGAGCGCTTGGACGTTGCTGGCCCCCGTCGAAGGAGATAAATCCGACTAGTCCACTTGAGACCTGCTGAGACACATGTTCAAAGTAGAGATAGTGGACGTGGACGGAAAGGTGTTCCACGGCCTCAAGGTAAAGTTCGACGACATACCCCCCCTCCTCCTGCTCAAGGGCGGGAAGGGCTTCGTGATGTGCGGCTACCTCAACATCGAGGCGGCCGAGAAGGTCGGCTCCGCGGCCGCGATAGTCAGCGGCGTCAACAGCTTCGAGGACGTCCTCAACGCCAAGATAAAGGCGGTGACGACGAAGGCCAGGGGCCTCGGGCTTGAGACCGGCAGGATAGTCCGAGAGGTCATCGGGCTCCTAGCGTAGCCCTGACGCCTTAAGGAGAGGTCCCTTTTTCCCGCGCGCGCGCATTTCGCATTTCCACATAAAGCGACGTGCGCGCGCGGGGGCTGGGTTGAATAATATATATGTATGGAGAAAATTACAGGGGGTATCCTTTTTCTCTAGCTGGGAGAGCGCGCGGGCGTTTATCCCACTACTGGATTTTTTTAGCGCGCGCGCAAAAGATTGTTCCGTAACACCGCTTCTAACACGCGCGCGCGCGTAAAAAATGACAAATAATGGTGAATCGCGCGAAGTTTGTTAATTACTCGCATGAAGAATTTTTTATCATTCGAGCGCTACCATGAGTTACTTCTATCGCTCCCCCTTCGTATGTTTCCATACATAGGGTATTACACTTCGGTTTATTGACATAAATCATACAGCATTCTACATCATTGAATAATTGTTGGGTTACTTTTTCTTGATCGTTCTTAGTAATTACTCCTGTTTTAAACCATAGACCCGAATTTGGTTCGCTTTGTTTTTCTTTTTTCATACAGGCGTCCGCATCATGTGGCTGTTTGAGTCTTTCTCTAATGGTTTGCTCGAAAGCCTGACCAATATAAAGAAGTTTCTTGGGTGTAATCGAGTTTCTATCTTTATTATAGACGCAGGCATAGATCGCGTAGAAACCTTTCTCATCTAAGTAGTCCAGTTTTGAAATGTCAATATTTGAAAGTCTTGATGCGTTTGATGTCCAGGTTATTCTTACCTTAGCCATACTGATACGTTTAGTGATAGTTATTATATCAATTTTTATATCAAAAAATGGTCATATTCATACACTCGCTCATTGTCCATAGAATAAGAGCGCACGTGAGTCTTAAGCGGTGATGCGCGCGCGCATCCATTTTAACTCAAATCCATCCTCCACTGTTGATGAAATGTCACAATCCCCGCTAAAGCAAGGAACATAAGCCACGCCCTTATAGCAAGATGTAATCGATTAGGATCGAGAATGATAAGATCAAGTAACACAAAACCCCCAATCCAGATAATTAGTAAGAGTATCATCCTGTTAGCTAAGGTGCGCGTGCTCTCAGCTTCCAAGAGTATAGCCTCTTTAACAGTTAACATTTAACTAGGCTTACAGTAAAACCTTTTGAAAGGGTTTAAAGAACCCAGAACGTTTATGTTGATAAAACGATTAACGTTATACGAAGGCTGGAGTAGCCTCGATGATCCGTAAGATTAAATATCTGACTATATTTCTCACGACCTCCCTCGTGTTAGGAAATATAACCTATTAGAGTCTAGTAGATGCAAAACATATAGAGGCAGTCACTATGTTTTGGATCTGGTCGATAGCGTCATTTCTTGTGTATGCGGTCTATGTTGGCTGGATTCAGACTGGTGCGAGTGTGGTAAGACGAGAGCGGTATTCAATGAAGACAGGTCATACTCCGACTCGTGATGAGGAGATTACGCATCAGTTTGCATACTTTTTTCAAAATATTGACAGCATCGTTAGAACCAAAGACATTGAAGAATAGTGCGACCCTACTTTTATAGGTCGTTACAGTTTACGGAAGTCGGGGCGCGCGCGTGCCTACCTAGAGAACGGCGTTCTCTAAGTCGATAAGCTGAGGTAAACCGTGCTTTAAACGGTACCGTAAATATGGCATCAAACCTAAAGAGGTCAAGTTATCTTACCCCTAAGGGGCAAAGTTTAAGCGGCGATGCGCCACGCCATGCATTATTTTCATTGTACGGTAAGTGTTAAGCGGTGATGTGCCCCATACAATGGCACAGAAAGACAAGGTGAATGTTTTGAGTGAATATGTTAAACAAGCTCAGAAGATGGTTGACGCTTACAACAACCAAGATGTAGAAGCATATCTCAACATGATTGCAGAGGATGCTGATATTATGTGGCCTGAACAAGAGACTCCGAAGAAAAGCGAACTACGAGAAGAGTTCCATGAGATTATAGAGGCTTTTCCTGATCGACACTTTGATGTGACTAGAATCGTTGCTACTGAGAAAGGTGCACTCGTTGAGTGTATGCTTATGGGTAAGAATACTGGTCCATTGTTCGGTATGCCTCCAACGAACAAGGAATTGGCTATGCCTATGATTCATGTCTATGATTTTGAGGATGATAAAATAAATCGATGGAGATGCTATGCTAATTTTCAGATACTAACAAAACAATTAATGGGTGAATAACCCATTCTAGAGATTCTTTCTCTTAATGGGGATGTCGCGCGCGCTCGTAAGTTTTAAGCGGTGATGTGCGTCAGTAGATATTTTGTAACCCTTACACTAAGTATTGTGAATACTAGCGTAGCCCTGACGCCTTAAGGAGAGGTCCCCTTTTTCCCCTCGGTAGCTCTTCCCCTACTCCTCAATCTCCACGATCTTCCTGGTGGACGTGTGGCCGCTCAATATCACGGCGTGCCTTCCGAAGTGCCTCCGGAGGACCTTGAGGACGGCGATGTTGGCCTTCCCCTTCTTCCTCGGCGCCTTGACCCGCACGAGGAAATGGCCTTCCCCCAAATCCTCGACGCTGTCATCCCTCGAATTGGCCTTGACGTCCACTGTGATCCTCATCTGACCCTGACCAAACCTGGATGATTACGTGTAAGTACAGGGTGATTGAGCAATAATAAAACTGATCAGAAAAGTATGATCTCCTGACACGAGATCTGATCTGAGGCCTAGTCCAGATCTCCCAGGGTCTCCTTCACTGCCGCGATGGTCTGATCTGGGAAGTCCTTCAGCAGGCTCTCCAGCACCGATTTGGCTATGTGCTTCTTGAACTCCTCCTCGTCCAATCCCGTGGAGTACTTCCTCCGGGTCCCCCCCTTGCACGTCTCCTCAACGTAGTTGACCACGCCCTCGTCGCACATAGCGTTGAGGAAGTTTATGATGGAAACCCTGGAGATGGTCCTCACGCCCTCAAGCTGCTTGTTCACGTGCTGGTATACCTCCCTGGAAGTGACGCCCTTGGGGTCGTCATCCCAGACCATCCTGAGGGCCTCGATCTGATAATCCCTCAGGACCTTCTCAAAACCTGTCTTGTCCGGATCTACAGTAAAAGGCATTTATTTTCCACCCGAATTACCCACTTACGTTTTCCTTACAAGATATAAGATTTCCCATTAAATA
>JAUVYU010000114.1 GCA_030602935.1 Candidatus Bathyarchaeota archaeon
AGTCTGCCAGGAGGACGATCTGGACCCGGTGTACGAGACCATGATCCCCATGGACACCTGGTGCCCGATACTCCAGATCCTGATATTCTACGACAGGGGACCCGAGGACGGCGTCGAGAGGATCAACCTGTCGTTCACCGACACCAAGGAGCTGTACGACAGGCCTTGGCAGGGGAAAAGCCACCACAGCGCGCAGTGGGAGATGCTCAGGACCATCGTGGAGGAGAGGGACCCCCAGCGGATCGGGATCAACACGGGCTCCATCCAGTGGGCCGCGGGGGGCCTGACGCACAACCTGTACACGCAGCTCGTGGACGCCCTCCCCCAGAGGTACGTCGACAGGCTGGAGTCCGCTGAGCCGTGCGCCACCAGGTGGCTGGCGACCCTCACCGAGATGGAGATCTCACTGTACGATGACGTCGTGAAGGTGGCCCACGCCCTCATCGCCGAGTGCTACAGCCGTACGGCGATCACCCCGGGAGTCACGACTATCAAGGACCTCAGGTGGCATTACTGGCAGAGGTGCGTCGACCTGGGGCTGTCCGTCGCGTTCAACCCCGTCTTCCTGTTAATACGCAGCGAGGAGGCTGTGAGGATGCACGGGGAGGACGACGACGTGATCCGGCAGGGGGACCTCATCCGCTGCGATGTGGGGCTAAGGTACATGAGGCTCATCACGGATCACCAAGAGTGGGGGTACGTCCTGAGGACGGGGGAGACAGACGCCCCGGAAAGGGTGAGGGGGCTGATGGCGGAGGCCAACAGGCTTCAGGACGTCTACATGGCGGAGTTCAGGAGGGGGCTGACGGGGGATCAGCTCCTCAGCAACATGCTCACCCGCGCCAAGAGGGGGGGGATCCCCACGCCCAAGGTCTATTCCCACAGCCTGGGCCACCTTCTCCACGAGCCAGGTCCCCTCATAGGGCTGCCCTGGGAGCAGGAGCGCAACGAGGGGCGGGGGGACGTGGTTCTGGAGTTCAATTATGCGTTCACGGCGGAGCTTTCGGTGGAGGGGCCGGTGCCGGAGTGGGGCGGCCAGAGGCTCAGGTTCGCCCTTGAGGAGGACGTCGTCTTCACGGAGGAGGGCTGCAGGCTCATCGACGGCAGGCAGACGAGTTTCTACCTCATCTAACCAACGAAATACGCAGTAGAGGAGGCTTAACTCGTAAAACATTTTCCCGGTTTAAACAGAAATCATCGTTGAGGGCGCATCAACGTCTTCCCCCGGGGCCCTTTGGTATCCGTTGTCCTCCACGGACTCTGTCAGTTTCCCGTACATAGCTTCGGACCTTCCTCCGGGGACGGAAGAAAATGCATGACCTCCTGTTGGGATCGAGGACCTGCAGCCACTTGGCGCAGTAGGTTTGCTTCCTCGAGTACTTCCTGCACTCGTGACATTTCTTGCGGGCGAAGTTCACCCTGTAGCCGCGTCTCCTCCCCCGATATCGCCTTCTTCCCTTCCCGCTCATCGAGATCATCCCAATAGAAGATACAATGCCGTCCCTCTATCTGTCATCAAGGGGAAGTAGGAAGGAAGATTAGAGGACGCGCGCATGACGTTTACCCATTCCCTGAGCACAGAGTCCACTAATAAACCCTAGCGAGGGGAGGCGGACCCAATGGTTCCTGCGAGGATAATGATATTATGACAAAAAGGGATTCAAGTGTATGCGTACTGACAACGAGTGGTTGGGCTCAGCGGAAGGGCCTTCTGGCTCTTTCGTCGTCAACAGCTATGGGACGTTCAAAGTCGTCTACACCGCGGGGAGGTACGGCATCGACGACGGAGGGAGTATCCGGATCGCCAGGCGGGGAGGCATGAGGCCTCAGGTCCAGGACCCGAAGGCGCCCGGATACACGACTATCTCGAGTAAGCGCAAGGTCAGGTTCGTGGCGGACTCCGTGCCTATAAGCCGAAGGGCGGCTAGGCAGACTGGACTGTTCGGTTCAACAAGGGGCTCGGTCCGGGCTGGGCACATCCGGCCGTTCTGGGGGGCCTTCCAGGTGGATGTCAAGGACGGCTCACTCTACGAGGGGGACAAGGTGGTGGTCACCTTCGGCGATACGAGTCAGGGCAGCCCCGGCATACGTCTGAAGGCGACCCGGGAGGCGGAGCACCTGTTCAAGGTCTTCGTGGACCCCTTCGGCACGGGCCTCTTCAAGCCGATCCATGACTCCCCCTACATCACCATAATCGGAGACGAAGCGGACGAGGTCCAGGTCGTCGGCCCGTCTCAGGTCACCGCAGGTTCGCCCTTCCGCGTCACCGTCAGGGCCCTCGACGCATGTCATAACAGGTCGGACTCCTACAGGGGAAAGGTCTCTTTCGAGTCCGAGGACCCTGACGCGAAGCTTCCGGAGCCCTACGACTTCAATGAGGAGGACGTGGGGGCACACCTGTTCACCGATGTCACGCTGAAGAAGCCCCGTCTCCAACGCATCTCCGTCACAGACGACAGCGGGCGAACAGCCGTATCCAACCCGATACGCGTGCTGGAGAAGGAACCCGAGCTGAAGCTGTACTGGGGGGACATGCACGGTCAGACCAAGGAGACGGTGGGCACCGGCTCTGTGCCCGAGTACTTCTCGTTCGTCAGGGACGTCGCGGCGCTGGACTTCAGCGGTTGGCAGGGGAACGACTTCCAGGTGACCGTTGAGTTATGGGAACACGTGAAGGACCAGATAAGGAGGTACCATGAACCCGGGCGATTCGTCACATTCCTCGGGTACGAGTGGTCGGGGCTCACCCCGGGCGGGGGCGACCACAACATCTACTATCTCGGAGACGATGAGCCCATCTACAGGAGCGACCAGTGGCTCATCGAGGACAAGGTGGACCCGGAGACCGACAGGTACCCCATCTCCGAGCTGTGGGAGACCTTCAAGGGGAGGAGGGACGTCCTGGCGATACCCCACGTCGGGGGGCGCCATGCAAACTTCGACTTCTACGCCCCGGAGCACATCCCCCTCATCGAGGTCCACAGCAACCACGGGACCTTCGAGTGGTTCCTGGAGGAGGCCATGAGACGCCGCATGAAGGTGGGGTTCATCGCCGCCAGCGACGACCACTCCAGCAGGCCAGGGCTCACCTACCCCTCCGGGGGGATGACCACGAGGGGAGGGTATACCGGGGTCTACGCCGAGGAGCTGACCCGGGAGGCGCTGTGGGAGGCGTTCTGGGCCAGGAGGGCCTACGGTACATCGGGGGAGCGGATAATCGTGCACGTGGAGTCCGACGGGCACCTCATGGGGGAGGAGTACTCAACGAGCAAGGTTCCCGAGATCAGGGTGAAGATCGCAGGCACATCTCCCCTCCACGAGGTCGAGGTGAAGAACTGGGAGAAGATCATCCACAGGCATCCCTTCGCTGAGCCGGCGGACGAGTCGGAGAAGCTCTTCAAGGTGGAGTGGAGCGGCGCCCGCGTCCGGAGCAGGCCCAAGGTGGTGACCTGGGATGGCGGACTGACAGTCAAGGAAGGGAGCATCGTCGATTACAGGGAGTTCGCGTTCGACTACTCGTACCAGGGCGTGGAAAAGGTCTCGGACCAGGAGCTCAGATGGACTTCCAGCACGGGGGGGGACCCCGACGGAGTGCTCCTCAAGCTGGAATACGACGAGGCCACCGAGATAATCTTCGAGACTGAGCCCGTCACATTTACCTTCAGGCCAGCTGAGATCGGGTACGAGCCAAGGGTCGTCGAAGCGGGGGGATTGAACCAGAGGGTGAAGGTCTCCACCGTCAAGGAGGAGACGCCGGATACACTGGAGTTCAGCTTCAAGGATCAGTCCGCGGCGAAGGGGCTGAACGCCTACTGGGTCAGGATCGTTCAGGCGGATGGTGCCATGGCGTGGAGCAGCCCCATCTTCATCGATTGCACCTGACAGGTTTGGACCTTTGGGACCCCTTCCTATCTTTGGTCGTAAGGCATTGGAAAGATAATAAAAAAAAGGAGACGCGTTCACTAGATATTGTTGTTACACTGGATAGCCGAGTTCCGTTAGGGATTCACACATACGCTCATAGTACTTTCCCCGTTCGACGCCCATCTCCTTCAGCACGTCTATGATCTCGCTTCTCACCATGATCTCCTTTTTTATGAGGTGATCCTCGGTGAACGTCGATATCTCGTCCTTGTAGTATCTGATGATCTCCTGCGCTATCTTCAGTGCCGCGTCCTTAATCTTCTCTATCTCCGCCTCTATCTCCACCCGGTTCTCATCGCTGAACAGCCCCAGGGAGAGGTAGGT
>JAUVYU010000122.1 GCA_030602935.1 Candidatus Bathyarchaeota archaeon
GAGAGATATCGGATCCCTGGACCACATAAACTGTTACAGCTTCTATCCCTCCAAGAGCATGACCACAGCGGAAGGGGGATGGTTACTACGAGCAGTGAGGAGTACAACCGGTTAGGCCGGCTGATAAGGGCTCACGGCGACGATGCGAGATACCATCACGTTGTGCTTGGACTCAATTATCGTTTGACCGAGATTGCGGCGGTTATTGGACTAAACCAACTCTCGAAGCTTGATGATTTCATAGCTAATAGGAGAGACCGTGGAGCACAGCTTCGAGAAAAGATATCGAAGATCGACGGGCTAAACCCCCAGAGAATCGAGAAAAACGTCAACTCATCGTATAGCTACTTCACACTCACCATGGATACATCGAGATACAGCTGTACAAGGGATGAATTCATCGAAGCTCTGAGAGCCGAAAATATTTCAGCAGCAGTTCACTATCCGGTTCCCCTTACAAAGCAACCAGTTATAACTGATCTCATGAAGCCTGAGAAGTGCCCAGTCTCTGAAGACGTCTCTAAGAGGATCTTCTCATTGCCAATGTTCCCTGATCTAACAGACGAAAATATCAGAGATATAGCAGCAGGCGTTGAGAAGGTAGCGTCACACTATTTAATTTAGGGAGCTTAAGCCTCCCACTTCTTCTTCTTCTCCAGATATTCAGCTAAGGAATATCTCACCCTGGCGGGATTACCGTACACTACAGTCTCTGGGGGAACATCTTTAGTCACGACCGCACCGAGGCCAACAACTGCCTTTGATCCCACAGTTACTCCTGCCTTCAACATGGCTCCCGCACAGACTATCGCTCCAGACTCGACGTGGACACCGATCATTTTCGGGGACATTGGGTAAGGGTCGTTGGTGAATACGACTCCGGGCCCAATGAACACGTCGTCATCGATGACGGTTAATGGAGGAATGTAGGCTGTCCCTTCGATCTTGCAGTTTTTACCTATCTTCACTCCGTAATCTATATGCACCAATGACCCTACTTTCGTCCCATCACCTATCTCGGCGTCGTTACCGATGTACGTGAAGTTCCATATTTTAACGTCCTTCCCTAGCTTCACATTTTTTCCAATATGTCGGATAACCTCACCCATACTAATCACATCCCTCAACGTTACACAGGGCTCTTCTTAAATAAGCTAAAGATCGATTGCGGTGTAACAAATTTATAATTTTCGAGTGAACTATAGAACATTTCATTTTACCATATCTATAAAAAAATTATTAAAAAGTCAGAATATTATGGAATTATCTTGATTTGAGGCTTAATTCTGAGTGACTTTCATTGAAGGTCCTGAATCATAATAAATTAAATAAAGGGTTAATTTGGGATTCTACTCGACAAGAGATTTAAGTAATTTAGGTGTTTTAGTAGGAGAAGACGGATAGGTTGCTCTTATGTGCGGGATTTTCGGTTGTATACTAAAAAAGGGGAAGGCAGCTCCCATCATCCATGAGGGGCTGAAGAAACTAGAGTATAGAGGCTATGACTCCGTGGGATTCGCCACCATCGATTCAGGAGTCTTACACGTGAGGAAGGACGCTGGAAGGATCGATGAGGTCGTCGAGCGCCTCGAGATGGAGGAGATGCCCGGTTCTCTTGGTATCGGTCACACGAGGTGGGCCACCCACGGGGCCCCCGAGATGGTCAACGCTCACCCCCATATGGACTGTGAGGGGAGGGTCGCAGTCATCCACAACGGGGTCATCGAGAACTTCATGGAGTTGAAGGAGGAGCTCCTCCAGAAGGGACACAACTTCACCTCCAGGACCGACACCGAGATTATCGCCCACCTCATCGAGGAGGAGATGAAGGAGGACGTGGAGATGGGCGAGGCTATCCTCAGGGCTCTTCGTAACCTGGAGGGATCCTACGCATTGGGGGTAGTCTCATCGACCGACCCGGGGAGGATCTACATCGCCCGGAACGAGAGCCCCATCGTCCTCGGAGTCTCGGAGCAGGGAACCTTCTGCGCATCAGATGTCCCAGCCTTGCTACCCTACACGAACCAGGTCATCTACCTGCGCAGCGGCGAGTTCGCCGTAATGGACGAGAACGGCTTCCAGATCAAGAACATCCAAGATGGTACACTTGTCGTGCGGGAGCTCCAGGAGATTACTTGGACCCTAGAGATGGCCGAGAAACAGGGATATCCCCACTTCATGCTGAAAGAGATCTACGAGCAGCCTGTCAGCCTAAGGAACGCCCTGCGACTCCAGCAGCGTTACATAGACCTCCTATCGGCCTTCATGGACAGGGGAAAGGAGATTTTTCTGATGGCCGCCGGGACATCGTATTACGCATGCACAGCTGCCTCGTACATGTTCTCAAGGCTCTCCCGGCTTTCGACTTATCCCGTGATCGCCTCGGAGTTCGTTGACCAGTACGGTTCATCACTTGGAATCGACTCCGTCGTCGTTGCTGTGAGCCAGTCAGGTGAGACATATGATACGCTTCAGGCTATAGAGCACGCGCGTATGAGGGCTGCCACGGTCCTAGGTGTGACCAACACCGTATTCTCAACCCTGAGTCGACGCGCCCGGGCTTATATCAGCCAGCAGTCTGGTCCTGAGATCGGAGTGGCTGCCACCAAGACCTTCACCTCCCAGCTCATGGTCCTCTCCCAGCTGGCTCTCAGGCTCGCTCGGACCAAGGGGAAGGTCTCCCAAGATGAGGTAGATGAACTTGAGGCCAAGATGCAGGAGATCCCCGACGTCGTCGAGGAGGTCCTGAAGAGGCACGGCGAGTCCATCAAAGACCTAGTCGACAAGTATGCAGGGGAGAAACTATTTGTATTCCTCGGCAGAGGCATAAGCTCAGCCACAGCGTTGGAGGGCAGGCTCAAGCTCCTAGAACTCACATACATCCCATCGCTGGCGTATCCTGCAGGTGAGAGCAAGCACGGGCCCATCAGCGTGATAGAGGACGGGGTTCCAGTTGTCTTCGTCTGCCCCAGAGGTAACTCTAGGAAAAAAATCGTTGGGAGCATCATGGAGATGAAGGCGAGGGGCGCCCGAATAATCTCCATCTGCGAAGAAGGGGACAAGAATATCATCGAACTCTCCGATGATGTCGTGGAGATGCCCGTGGGGATACCAGAGCTACTCTCTCCGATACCCTACATCGTCCCCCTGCAGCTGTTCGCCTACCACTTGGCTGTGAAGAAGGGTCTCGACCCGGATATGCCGAGGAACCTGGCGAAGAGCGTCACTGTGCCCTAGGAAAGTCTTAAGGGAGATCGGTGCATTCCCTTCTCAGGGAACTCGTTTGGTAGACGTCGAATCTATCCGCAAGGACTTTCCCATCTTGGAGAAGGGCGTAATATATCTGGACAATGCTGCGAGCAGCCTGACGCCTGAGCAGGTGGTGCTCAAGGAGATGGAGTTCTACAGGGAGTACAGGGCGAACGTGGAGCGGGGACTGCACAGGTTCTCCCAGAGGGCGAGCGAGGAGTACGAGACCGCCCACGAGGAGGTGGCCCACTTCATCGGGGCAGCAGGGCGAGAGAACGTGGTGATGGTCAGGAATACGACGGAGGCCATCAACCTCGTCGCCAACTCGCTGGACTGGGAGAAGGAAGACAAGATCGTCACCACGGTGATTGAGCACCACTCCAACTACATCACCTGGCTGCGGGTGGCTCAGAGGCACGGGTGCACAGTGGAAGTTGTGAGGTCTAACAGCGAGGGAATCTTCGACCTCGCCGAGTTCGAACAGTCGATAGACGACTCCACAAGGCTTGTTGCCGTGACCCATGTCTCCAACGTCCTCGGATGCATCCAGCCCATCAAGGAGATCTGCTCCATCGCTCACGAGCACGGCGCTTTAATGCTCGCCGACGGGGCCCAGGGGGTACCTCACATCAAGACCGATGTGAGGGAGATGGGAGTGGACTTCCTCGCCTTCTCGGGGCACAAGATGCTCGGCCCTACTGGTTCCGGGGGGCTCTACATCGCGGAGGAGCAGCTTGAGAGCACAGAGCCCCTCTGCATCGGCGGCGGGACGATACGTGACGTTAGCCTCAACTCCTACGAGCTGGCGGTACCACCCCAGAAGTTCGAGGCGGGGACCCCAGCGATCGCCCAGGTGATAGGGCTCGGGGAAGTCTGCAGGTATCTAA
>JAUVYU010000234.1 GCA_030602935.1 Candidatus Bathyarchaeota archaeon
GGCGTTTAAGGTAGCCGAGGACATCGCCCTGGGAAGGTTCGGACAGCACGATAAGCAGGAGGCCGCCGACCAAGCCATCCGCACAGCGCTGGCCATCATGACGGAGGGGGTCACCGTCGCCCCGATCCAGGGCATCCCCGAGATCAAGATCAAGAGCAACCCCGACCGCAGCCAGTACCTCGCCGTCTACTTCGCCGGACCCATCAGGCCAGCCGGGGGAACAGCCCAGGCCCTCACCTTGGTGGTGGCGGACTTCGTGCGCAGGAGGCTCGGATTGGCGCGGTTCCAGCCCTCAAGGGAGGTGATAGGGCGCTTCATCGAGGAGGTCAGGCTCTACGAGTCCTCCGTGCGCCGCTTCCAGTACCACGTCACCGACGAGGACCTTGAGTTCGCCATAAGAAATCTCACCGTCGAGGCGACGGGGATCAACACCGACCCCTACGATGTCTCCAACTACAGGGACGTCCCCGGCATCGAGACCAACAGGCTCAGGGGAGGCGCCCTAATAGTCGTCGTCGACGGCATCGTCGGAAGATCCCAAAAGCTCATAGGCCACTGCCAGAGGCTGGGCCTGGAGGGCTGGGACTGGCTCTCGAGGCTGGGCCAAAAGGCCTCGGACAACGGGGACGAGAAACCCACAGCCAGCTTCATGGAGGAGATCATCGTGGGACGACCTGTCTTCTCCTTTCCCGGGAGGACCGGGGGATTCAGGCTCAGGTACGGGAGGGCGAGGAACACGGGGCTCGCCGCCGTGGGCATACACCCAGCGACCATGATAATCCTCGGCAAGTTCCTGACCACGGGGGTCCAGCTGCGTATAGAGCTCCCCGGCAAGTCCGCCGCGATAACACCCGTCGACTCCATCGAGCCGCCTGTGGTGAGGCTGAAGGACGGCTCCGTGAGAAGGGTCGAGACCGTGGAGGAGGCGGACGGGCTGCTGGATGAGGTCGACATGGTCCTCGCCCTCGGGGACGTTCTCATCAACACCGGGGACTTCATCCAGAACAACAAGGACCTTCTCCCGGCAGGATACGACGAGGAGCAGTGGCGCCACGACCTGAAAGCGGCCCTGAAAAGGGTGGGCTCCAAGGCGGCCTCCGAGACGGCGTCCATCCCCCAGGGACGGCTCGACGAGCTCCTCCATGATTCAAGGCGGACCCCCACTCCAGCGGAAGCCCTAGGCATCGCCGGCCTGGAGGTCCCGCTTCATCCCCGGTACAACTACGACTGGTCCTCCGTCGACTCCGCATCGATCATGAGCCTGAGGGAGAAACTTGTCTCCTCGTGGCCCGAGTCGGCGCCCTACAGATTTGAGTTAGATGAAGGGGATAAGTTGACCCTGGAGAGCCTCCTGGTCCCCCACGAGGTCGATGACGGCGACGTGGTCCTCGATGAGGCTGCCCCTATACTGGGGAGGTGCCTCGCCTTGGATCGGCTCTACGTGGAGTCCGCATCTGACGATCCGCTGGATCTGGTTCGTTCCCTCTCCGGCCTCGAGTTGAAGGAGAGGGCTCCCGTCTACGTGGGGGCCCGCATGGGGAGGCCCGAGAAGGCCAAGGAGAGAAGGATGTCCCCCTACGTTCACCTCCTCTTCCCAGTGGGGAACGCAGGGGGGCCCCAGAGGGATCTCCTCAAGATAAAGCGGGGGAGCACCGTGAACGTCGTGGTGGCCAACAGGCGCTGCCCCCAGTGCGGCAAGCTCAGCTTCTCTGTGGTCTGCCCGGGCTGCGGCGAATCCACCTCCCTCCAGAACACATGTCCCCGATGCGGGAGGGCGGTGGAGGGGGAGAAATGCCCCGTCTGCAACATCAAGGCCTCCGGCGGTCACTCATGTGACCTAGACATAAGGGCTCTCTTCGAGGAGGCTTGGAAGAACATAGGCAACCAGCTGGGGGACCACGGTCTTCCCCCGAGGATAAAATGCGTCAAGGGCCTCATGAACAGGAACAAGGTCCCCGAGCCCATGGAGAAGGGGCTGCTGCGGGCCCGGTACGACCTCTCCGTCTTCAAGGACGGCACGCTGCGGTATGACATCACCGACGTGCCCCTCACCCACTTCACCCCCGGGGAGGTGGGGGTCCCCGTGGAGAGGCTTAGGGAGCTAGGGTACACCGCTGACGTTGACGGGGCTCCCCTGGAATCCCCCGACCAGATGCTGGAGCTCAAGGTGCAGGACGTCGTCCTTCCGGAGGACTGCGGGAATTACCTCGTCAAGGCCTCAAAGTTCGTCGACGACCTCCTGGAGCTCTACTACGGCCTCCCCAGGTACTACAACCTGGAGACTCCCGGGGAGGTCGTGGGTCACCTGATCCACGGGCTGGCCCCCCACACATCTGCCACCATCATAGGCCGGGTGATAGGCTACACCACTGCCCGGGTCTGCTACGCTCACCCCCTCTGGCACGCGGGGAAGAGGCGTAACTGCGACGGCGACGAGGACGCCATCCTTCTGGGCCTCGACCCCTTCCTCAACTTCAGCCGGGAGTTCCTCCCGGAGCAGAGCGGCGGACTCATGGATGCCCCCCTCTACGTCATCCCTGTCCTCAACCCCAGCGAGGTGGACGGCGAGGCCCACAACGTCGACGTGATGTCCAGTTACCCTCCGGAGTTCTACAGGCTCTGTGAGGCGGGGGCAGGCCCGTCGGAGTACGTCGCATTAATCGACACCATCGGGCACAGGCTCGGGACGGAGGCCCAGTTCCAGGGCTTCGACTACACCGAGGGATGCTCCGACATCAACCTCGGCGCCCACCCCGGCGCCTACAACACCCTCAAG
>JAUVYU010000242.1 GCA_030602935.1 Candidatus Bathyarchaeota archaeon
CGTGGATTGTTTCGAGGCCGCTAGGGATGCCGTCGGTGACGGGGTCACCCTCCGAGTGGACTGCAACCAGGGCTACTCGGCTCCCGATGCCATCAAGATCATCAGAGCGATGGAGCCCTTCGACCTCGAGCTCGTGGAGCAGCCGACGATCTGGTGGGACTTCGCGTCCCTAGCCAAGGTTGCGAAGGCCGTGGACACGCCGATTATGCCTCATGAGTCCATCTACCTCCTCTCGGACGTGAAGAACCTCCTCGACGCGGGGGCTCTCGGCGTCCTGGGGCTCAAGACGTATCGGCCGTGGGGGGGCTTGACCGGCGCCAGGAGGATCCTGGAGATGGCCCGGGTGATGAACGTCCCGTGCCTCTTCCATGACGACATCGAGCTGAGCGTGAGCCTCGCCGCGGCGACCCACATAATAACGGCGTACAAGCACGTGATCACCCACAAGTGTGAGCTCTCCGGCTTCCCCGAGTGGATAGGGGACGACGTCGTGAAGGAGCCCGTGGAGTTCCGCGGTGGATTCGTGCGTGTTCCCGAGGGGCCGGGCTTCGGCGTGGAGCTCGACGAGGATAAGCTGGAAACCTACAGGAAGGACCAGATAAAGATCTCGTGAGTTTAGCTGCTGACATTATCTGATCGTGCTGGCTAGTCTACACGCCAAACTCCTAGTTCCAGGTCATCACCCCTCTCTTCCATTTATTTCTCCAACTGCGTGCGCAGATGTCATTCAGGTTGAGGTTCTGATATGAGAAGGGGAGGGAGGCCGTTCTACTGACTCGAACGGAAGCCCATCCACTGTTCTGTTCCGTGGTATTATATCGAAGCGAATACGTAGGAAGGAGAGGTGTGAACCGTGACTGAAAAGATGAGCCTCCCCCTCGCGATTTTCGCAGTCGAGACCATGTGCCTCGTCGTCCTCACGACCCTAGGGCTCATGACGACCACCCTGGTGGCCATATCCACCGTCGCGCTGATCGCCTTCACCTGGAACCGGGGAAAGAGCATCCAGGCCCGAACAGGGCGTGACAGACATTTACATCAGTGAAACCTATCGCTTGAACTCGCCTTAGTACATGCGTGTACATAGGAAATGAGGAAGCAGTGAATCCTCTATCCACCTATCCACTGCCACTCAGGTTTCCAAGTACACGCCTCAGGTAACCTTCGAAAGAGTCCACCTCCTCCGTACTGAAGCCCTCGTAGAAGAGTTCTGTCATCTCCTTTGACACACGGTCGTACCTGTCCTTGAGCAGCCTGTTCCTCTCGGTGAGGGTGATGAGGGTGACTCGCCGATCTTCGGGGCTGGGCTCCCTGCGCAGGTGACCGGCCTCCTCGAGGCGGTCGAGCATGCTGGTGAGGGTGGACTTGCTGAGCATTGTCGCCTGGGCGAGTTCGGTGATGGGGATGCCGTCCCGCTCCCAGAGAACGAATAGGATGCGCCCCTGGGCGGAGTTGAGCTCTATGCCGTGCTCCCTGAGGAGCCTGTTGAACACCCTGCCCATGAGCTGGTGGACCTTGGAGAGGAGGAAGCCGCCCTCGCTCCTCATAGGGTCCACTCGCAACCATCCAGCCTGTGGTAGTAGCGAGCCTTTTTGGGCCTGAGGCTGAGTACCGTATAGTCGGGGTCCTCAAGCCCTTCAGGGTAGTAGAATTTCCACTGGGGGTCCCAGAGGGTCTCTTTGATCTTCATGTCCTGGGTGATCTCGGCATCGCCGATGAGTGTGAGGCCCCTTGAGTCTCCGGGGTCACAGTAGTAGGCGCAGACTCTAGGGTCGGCCTTGATCTGGGCTACCTTTCCGCTGCTGGTGTTGGTGCCCAGTAGGACTAGGTAGTCGTCCTTGTGCTCCTTGAAGAAGGGCCATAGGCGGCTGAAGCTCTTCCTGTTCCTGTAGTTCCAGAGAGCCCGTGTATGGGGGTGGCCGTCGAGTTGGAGGGTAGTGAAGTAGACCATCTCGGAGACCTCCATGAGCTGAAGGCCAAGGATCTTTGCTTCTATCTCGTCCATCTTAATCAATAGTACCACATAGTACAATATTATATAAAACTAAGGGGGCCTCTCAGTCGTTCTGTCTTTCCTATGTTGACATGACGATGGGTCGCGTAATCCTCACCTGAAAGTCTACCATTTGTAGTGGGGTCCTTTCCATTCCTCTCGGAGGATGCGGTATAGGGCGGAGTCTCTCCAGGTCCCTCTGCAGTAGAACGACTGTTTCTTGACGCATTCGAAGGTGAAGCTGTGCGCGCGCCTGGGAGTGCATGATAGCCTTCTTTATAGAGAAACTGAAGATCTGATGGCAGTCATCTTGCGCCTTAGGGTTCTGTCGCCTCCGAGGGGCGCCCGCGGCCATGCGTTGGAGTTTAATATAACTTTTTTTCATATTCAACCATGAAGGCCGTATTCGGTTCTAGGCTTGTCGATGCCAACGGGGTCGTCGAGAACCCTGTCGTGCTTGTTGACGATGGCCTGATACAAGAAGTAGGTAGTAAAGGTGATGTTAAGGTTCCCAGCGACGCTGAAGTGTATGACGCCTCAGGCATGGTGTTGATGCCCGGGCTTGTGGACTGCCATGTGCACTTCACAGGCTCGGACAGCCCTACGCCGGGGCTCCTCAAGAAGAACTTCGAGACACGACTCGTAAATGCAGCTGTCAATCAGACGAGGCAGCTCTTGGACGCAGGGTTCACCTCCGTCATGGACACCGGTGGAC
>JAUVYU010000036.1 GCA_030602935.1 Candidatus Bathyarchaeota archaeon
CTCCAGGCAGCGAGAGAGGCGGCCGAGAGGCTGACTCGTAAGAGCTGAACTCGCTATTATGGATGATAAAAAGGGAGAAAAGGGGTGTCTAAGGGTAGGCGCTCGGGGCCTTGGGTGGGAGGCTCTTGACGAACTTCTCGATGCGGTCGCAGGCCTCTGCCAGGACCTCAACTGGCCTCACCAAGGCGAACCTGACGTGTCCCTCACCGTTCTCACCGTACCCGCTGCCGGATGCGCAGCGTACTTTCTCTTTTGCAAAGAGGTCCTGGGAGAACTTGGCTGAGGGCACCCCCAGCTCAGAGATGTCGGGGAAGAGGTAGAACGCGCCCTCGGGGTAAGGGCAGGTTATGCCCTCTATCTCGGACAGGCGTGGCACCATGAACTCGATGCGCTTCTTGTACTCCGCCCTCATCTCGTCAACGAAGTCCCAGCCATCGTTGAGGGCCTTGATCCCCGCCCTCTGGAAGGCGACGGGCATCGAGCAGATACCTGTGGGCACGGCTTTGACCACCCTCATGAGCTCGGGGCCTGCGATGATGTAGTCCGCCCTGCAGCCCGTCCAGGCGAAGGTCTTAGAGAAGCTCATGAGCACCATGGTCCTCTCCTCCATTCCCGGCAGGTTGATTATCGGCCTGTGCATGCTGTCTCCCCACGTGAACTCCGTGTAGATCTCGTCCGCGATGAGGACGATGTCCTTCTCAACGGCGACTTCGGCCAGCCCCTTGAGCTCCTTCTCCGTGTAGACGGTCCCACAGGGGTTGTCAGGGTTGCAGATGAGCATAGCCTTGGTCTTGTCGGTGATGGCTGCCCTGATGTTGTCCATGTCAGGCCTGAAGAGACCATCTTTCCCCTTGGCAAGCTTAGCCCTGGTCATTGTTGCACCGAAATAGGCGGCTGGTCCCCTGTAGCCTCCGTAGGCAGGGTCCATGATTAGGATCTCCTCTCCCGGGTTCAGTATGGCCCCGAAGGACCGGAATATGGCCTGACTGCCACCGGACTCGATCACTATCTGGGTGTTTGGATCGACGTCCACCCCGTATTTCTTGTAGTAGCCGGCGATGGCCTGCTTGAACTCGGGGTCGCCGCCGAAGAAGTAGTGGGTGTAGCCCCCTTTCATGGCTTCGTAGACTGCCTTGTTGATGAACTCGGGCTGGTTGAAGTCAGGGTCCCCTGCACCCAGGTTGATCATGCCCTCCATGGGGCCCATCCTCGCTCGGGTCCCTCCGCCCCTGCGGGCTTGGAGCGAGGGTATCAATTCCTTCTTGGCGAATCTTTCAACTGGCATTTTTGATCACGATTCTCTTTAGCTACCTTTGCTTGAATATAAAATTCCTTCGATTCTATAAACTAGTATTAACAGTTAAGAAAAAATATATAGAAAGGTCGGGGTCAGCCGATGAGGCAGTTGAAGAAGAGCTTGAACGTGGCGTCGGTCTGCGCCCTGAACTGGGGCGAGAATCCGAATAGGACCGCCCTGCCCTTCCCCTTCTTGGCGTCGATGAGGGCCGCCTTCCTGCTGAGGTGCTCCTCCCCGATGAGCCAGCCGCTCTCCATGATCCTTTCATCAGGATAGGAGAGTACTACTTGCATCTCCTCGTTCTTTGCAGTGGGCACCACCTCGAACGCGGGGTTGTTCCTGAAGATTATCAGCAGGTCATCCTTCACGCCGTCCGTCAGCGAGTTCTCCCTGTTGACGTCGACGTGGAGCGATGAACCCGGGCATAGGAAGTCCTTGGGCTTCACGTCCTGCAGCACGTTTTTGACGGGCAGCTCCAGGGCCTCGATGGCGAATTCGGAGGCGGGTCCTAGGGCCACCAGGGTCCCGCCCTCCTCGACGAACTCCTTCAGCTTCTTGACGCCCTCCTTGCCGATGCCGCTCTCGTACTCTTTGGGGTATTTGGGTGGCGACCGTCCAGACCCGAAGCGTTTCTTGTAGTACTCCTCGATCCCTTCGCCTGTGATCATCTCCTTGCTGTCGCTAGGGAGGATGATGACGTCATACTTGTTGACTAGTCTACCCCTCTTGATATCGGCGTCCAGGAGCCTCTTGTACTTGAACCTGTACCTCTCGAGGAGCCATCGTGTCCAGCCCTCGTCCATGTTTCCCCCCCTGTACCTGTGGTACATGCCCACCCTCAGCATCTTGATCGGTTCATGCTTGAAGTTCTCAGAAGGCGCTGGCATGAATGTCAGGTGGAGCCGCTTGGATAACCTGATTATGGTATCCTCTATGCCGTCGGCTGCGGGGATGTAGAATGCGCCTTTCCCGATGGTCTCACCGTTGACCTCGATCGGCTCAGTGGTCCTATGGACGTCGGCGTCCCTCCTGAGCAACCTGCTGACGGCGGCGAAGCTGTCGTTGTACCTGCAGTCGAGGATGTATCCCTTGGGGCTGCCCTCAACGGAGCCCCTGGGGTACCTGACTGAGGGGAGCTCCTCGAACTCGCCCTCGAAGGGCCTCTTCACCTCGTGGAGGTCGACGCCCATGAACTCGGCGATGTTGTACGTGCAGAGGTCATAGGGTGAGATGGGGTTGCCGTTTCTGTCGTAGCTGAAGGGTCCTGCGTGGTAGAACGTCCTCCTGAGGAGAGACATGATGTAGGGCCTGATTGGCTGAGCGGCGAAGACGGCGTAAGTGCCCCTGGGGTACGTCACCCCCTCGGCCTTGAATTCACGCTTGCTACGGCTTACCCTGATGTCCATGTCCATGATGGTCTTCATGAGCTTGTACGTAGTGATCTCGTCATGCTGCTCAGGCTTGAAGATGAATGCATAGGGCGCCTCGGTCTCTCCCTTCTCTATACCTCTGCTCGCCTTCTTGTACATGTTTCTGAGGATCATCTCCCTGTTGCTTGAGGTGACCTTCAGGCAGGCTAGGGATGAGATCTTCTGCTGCTCGACGATGTCCCTGAGCCTCCACCAGCCCCCCTTCCAGGGGTGGGGGAAGCCCATCTGGGTCCTGTACTCTGGGCGACCGCGCCTGCTTGGCCTCAGCTGGTGGTAGTGGACGTAGCTGGGGGTGGCTATTCTCGCCGATGCCGACTCGGTGAGCATCCCGCAGATGTTGTGCCAGCATGGGATGTAGTTGAATGTGGGCATGAACTCGCCCGGATACGTGGCCGCGGACTCGATGCCCGTCTTACCGGCGCCCTCCAGCATCGTGGCCATCATGGCCCCGTAGAGCTGCTGCTCCGTCCAGATCAGGGGATCGACGTTGGGGTCGACGGGGTTAGCGAACGGCGGGATGTAGAACCGGGCGCCTGTGCCTCCCATGTGGTGGTGGTCTATGTAGGCCTGGGGGTACCACTCCCCGTACATGACCTTGGAGACCATCTGTGACTCCACCTGGGTGAGGTGGATGGCGTCCCGGTTGTTGTCGTGGCCCACGTACTTGTGATAGAGGTAGGGCAGTGGACCGCCCTCGTACTCGGTGCCCAGCTGCTCTTGGTACCAGTCGACGACCTTGATGTTTCCGTCGGGGTTGCTGCTGGGAACGAGAAGGAAGACCACGTTCTCCCTGATCTTGACTATTTCCGGGTCGTCGCTCGTGGCGACCTCGTACGCCAGCTCGGAGCTGAGCTGGGTGCCCCCTATCTCCGAGGCGTGGACGCTCATGGTCATGGAGACCACAGCCTTCCCTTCCCTGAGGATCTTCCCCAGGCTCCTCTCGCTGAGCTTCTTGGGATGAGCTAGAGCCCAGCTCTGCTCACGTATCTTCTCTAGGTTCGCGATGTTCCTGGGGGAGGAGATAGCAGCCAGGAGGAACGGATGACCCTCCGTGGTCTTGCCCAGCTCCCTGACGTTCACGGTGGGGAGCTCGTCAAGCTGCCAGAAGTATTTGACTATGTTCTCCCAGCGGACCAGTTTCCGGTCTGCCCCCAACTGGTGGCCGAAGAACTCCTCGGGTGATTTGACGCTCATGGGGTTCTGGTTGGCTGTTTTATGTTTATAATTTGCGGGATGAGCGTATGGAGATTATGTGCTGATCCTTATGAGTAATTCAGAAAATGATTCAGGAATCTGAGTCGACGGACCTTATATTATTCAAAATATGTACTCCGTAAGTCGCACGGAGGACTGAATATGCCCCTACTGATATTCCGCAAGGCAACGGAGAAGATACCCAAAGAGGAGCTAGGTCTCTGGCGTCCATGCTGGAGATGCGGACACCAGTTCCCCAGGAATGAGGGAGCCTGCCCCGCCTGCAGTTCAAAACGAAGGATGCACCGTTAGCCATCTGCAACGATAGAAACGCTCGATGGCTTAGGGGAGATTATACAGCTTCGTGTATTGAACTAAACCTTTTTATCCTCTTTCCGGGGTAAGAGTTGAAGACCGGTGGGAAAGACTAGATATATATGTCGGTCCCCCAGTCAATTCAAGTGCAAAATCAGAGAGGATGGATTTGACTACCGTCTACGACGTACCGGCGGACGCCCTCATCGAAAGGCTCTCCACCTACATCAAAGGTAATGTGACCCAGGTTCAGCCACCAGAGTGGGCGGCCTACGTTAAGACGGGCACCCATGTCGAGAGGGCCCCACTGGACCCCGACTGGTGGTACGTCCGCACGGCTTCCATGATGAGGAAGCTCTACCTCAAGGGGCCCGTCGGCGTCTCCAGGCTCAGGAAGGCGTACGGGGGCCGCCAGAGACGGGGGGTCAGACCAGCCCACTTCCGCAAGGCGGGGGGCAACATCCTCAGGAGCATACTCCAGCAGCTGGAGGCGGCAGAGCTCGTCACGAAGGACGGAATCAAGGGACGGGTGGTCAGCGCCAAGGGGAGGAGCCTCCTCGACGCCGTGTCCGGCCAGATAAAGCGTGAACTCGACAGGGAGAGGCCCGAGCTCAAGCCGTACTGAGGGGTGGACGGTGTCTTCGGACGAGGAACTTGAGAGGCTCAGACAGAAGCGGCTCATGGAGATCCAGGCTCAACAGCAGCAGCAGAACGACGTGCAGCGGGCACGGCAGGATGCTGAGGCTCAGAAGCAGTCCCTCCTACGCCAGATCCTCACCCCCGAGGCACGCCAGCGGCTCGCAAACGTCAAGATAGTCCGCCCGGACTTCGCCGCCCAGCTCGAGTTGCAGCTGATACAGGCGGCGCAGAGCAAGAGGGTCCCCATACCCATAGGGGACGAGACCCTCAAGAAGCTCCTGGTCCAGCTCCAGGCCCAGCAGCAGAAGAGGGAGATCAGGATAACGAGGAGATAGAGATGGCACGGAACAAGCACCTGACATACAAGATACGCCTCAACAAGGCGGCGAGACAGAAGAAGTCGGTCCCGGCATGGATTATAGCGAAGACCAAGGGGAAGGTCCGCATGAGCCCTAAGAGCAGGCGAAACTGGAGAAACAGGAAGCTCAGGATCTAGGAGGAGACATGAATGTCGGACACTGAGTACGTTGATGAGAGGATCTACACCGTGCCCTTCGGCCGCGCCTGGAGCACACCCAAGTACAAGAGGGCTCAGAAGGTCGTCGCACTCCTCAGGAAGTTCGTCCAGAGACACATGAAGCCGACGGAGATCAACATCGACCCCACGGTGAACGAGGAGATCTGGAAGAACGGCATCGGCAACCCCCCCAGGAGGATCAGGGTACGGCTCCAGAAGGACGATCAGGGCTTCGTGCTGGTCACCCTCGCCGAGGCGGATGTAGAGGTGGAGGAATGAGCGGGGTCAAGATCTACAGGATCCACGGGCGCATAGACAAGCCCCGCCTGTTCGAGCCCATCACCTTCAAGAAGGACATAGCGGCCGCCAAGGAGAAGCACGCGGTCGAGAAGATCTACGCCGAGATGGGAAGCCGCCACCGGGCGAAGCGCCACGAGATCAAGATTCTTAAGGTCGAAGAGGTAAAGGAGAGCGAGAAGGAAGGCTCTCAGAGTTGAGTGTCGAGAACCGTGAGGACCAGACACGGAGACTGATCTACGAGCTACAGCTTATGCAGGGGACTGCGGACACCCTCCAGCAGCGCCTCGCGATCCTCCGGAACGCCCTGGCCGACCTCAGGCTGGCAGAGGAGTCCCTGAAGACCCTCAGCGAGACGGAGGAGGGCTCCCCCATCCTCATCCCCATGGGAGGGGGCACGCTGGTCAACGCCCAGCTCGGCGACACGAGCAAGGTCATATTCAACATCGGCGCAGAGGTCTCCATCGACATGCCCCTTGAGGACGCCCAGAAGAACGTCGCCGGGAGGCTGGAGGACGTGGAGAAGACCAGCACCTCAGTTGAGCAGCAGCTCCGGCAGCTCCTGGCCCAGATGGAAGTCCACAGGGACGGAATCAACAGGCTGAGCGCCCAGATCCGAGGGGAAGACCAGGGTGTTTGAGAAGCTCAGGCAGGGAATCAAGGGCATAGTCGAGCGCATCTCGAAGAGCGAGCTTTCTGAGAAGGATCTGGACCCCATCCTATGGGACCTCCAGCTCCAGCTAATCTCCAACGACGTCGCCGTCGAGATCGCCCAGAGGGTCTGCCAGGAGCTCAAGGAACGCCTCAAGGGAGTCCAGTTCGCCAGGTTAGGGGACAAGACGGAGCCGGTGAAGGAGGCCCTCAGGGAGGCAATCGAGGCGGTCATGGCCACCAACGGCGAACTGAACATCCTGGACCTCGCCGACGGCAAGGAGGCAGGTGAGCCCCTCGTCGTCATGTTCGTGGGCATCAACGGAACCGGGAAGACCACCACCATCGCCAAGATCTCCAAGCTCCTCATGGACAACGGCCACACAGTGGTCCTCGCCTCAGGGGACACCTACAGGGCAGGAGCCATCGAGCAGCTCGAAGAGCACGCCAGGAGGCTCGGGATCAGGGTCATCAAGCACAGGTACGGCTCGGACGCCGCCGCCGTGAGCTTCGACGCCGTGCAGCACGCCAAGGCCCAGGGTATAGACGTCGTCCTCATCGACACGGCGGGGCGTATGCAGACCAACCGGAACCTCATGGACGAGCTTCAGAAGATCAAGAGGGTGGTGCAGCCAGACCTCACGGTGATGGTCCTGGACGCCCTCATCGG
>JAUVYU010000081.1 GCA_030602935.1 Candidatus Bathyarchaeota archaeon
GTGTGGCTCACCTGCGGCAAGGGGATGCGGTACTCCAGCACCTTGTCGGACACAAGCGGCTTCGCGACCGCTAGATCCTCGCGATACCGGCCACGGAAAATGTCGGCAGAAAGCATCTGCTGATAGCCACCGAGCTTCGGGTTCTCAGGCATCTCGTCCGGCCAGACATCGATGATCTTCACGACCCAGTCAGAATCGCTACCACTCGTCGAGGCGAACAGACATGCAATAGGCTCGCCTGCGACACGCACCGGCTTTTTCAGCGGCTCCGTGGTCCAGACCAGCACATCTGTGCGTGAGGCGGCGTGGCGTTGGTCGTCTACCAGCCACTCGCCCTGAGTGGACTCCGATGCGTAATTCGGTATCGCCGACCGTTCCCTGTAGGGCACGGGCTTCGCAGGATCAGAAACGTACTCGTCGAAGGCCTGCTTTGCAGCGGGCGGCGCTTCAAAGCCGAGTCTCCCGTCTCCCTGCACATAAAGACTGCGCGATCGCGCCATGTCGCCTTCCGCGCACGCAGGCGGCCAGTCGTCGTAGCGGTGCCAGACATTCGCGCCGGTCTCGTACACGAGCACGCGCGGGATCTCTGGTTTCGGAGCGTCCTTAAGGTAGTGGTCTAAGAACGGCTGCATCACCTCGCGCCTGAACCAGCCGCCCGTGTCACCCTCGAACTGAAGCAGGCCGAGGCTACGTGCATCACGCCGCCCCTGCGCGTGGTTCCAGGGACCGAGCACTAAGTGGACGAACCTGCCATTAGGATCCTTAGGCGCAAGCGCCTTATAGAGCGCTGGCGAGCCGTAGATGTCCTGTTCGTCAAAGAGCCCGCCAACTATCAGCATCGGTACAGTGAGCGGACGTTCGGCGAGCAGTTTGTCCACGGCTTGCTGTTGCCAGAAGGAGTCATAAGCCGTGTGCACCGCCAGCTTCTGCCAGAACCCGATGCTCTCCATGCCGCGCGAGGATGCAATCGCGCCCGCGTTACCCGCACGTAGGAAGGCTTCATAGGTGTCGGAGTTCCCGGACCACCACTTGATCTCGTTCTTGCGCGTCGCCTGCTGGTTGTAGAAGAACGGCAGCGCCACCTCCTGGCGGAACGCGCCCCAGTGGAACCAGTCATCGCCAATCCAGCCGTCTACCATAGCTGCGAACGGTACCACGGCCTTCATCGCTGGGTGCGGATTTATCGTGCACATCAACGTTGTGAAGCCCTTGTAGGAGCCACCTATCACAGCCACGCGGCCATTCGACTCTGCCACATGCTTCACCAGCCAGTCGATGGTGTCGTAGCAATCAGTCGAGTGGTCGGTACCGGTCGCGTTCAAGGGCCCCATAAGTGGCTTGTTCATCACGTAGTCAACCTCTGAGCCGTATTTCCCGCGTACATCCTGGTACACGATGATATAGCGCGCCGCAGACGTGGTATCGTTTATCTGTGGCACCACCGAGGAAAGGTTTGGGCTGTTGAAACGGAGCGTATTCCCCACGGCATTGTAAGGCGTGCGAGTTATCACGATAGGAGCATCCTGCACCCCCTTCGGCACGAATATCACGGTATTGAGCTTCACGCCGTCACGCATCGGGATCATCTCCTCGCGACGAACATAATCGAAGCTGTCTGTCTTTGGTATGAACTTTTCAGGGATCTCGCTGTTTTCGGCGCCGCGAATGTTTGCGTCTTTGGAGAAATCATCACGAGGTGTTTTCAAAGTAGAAACTTCCTTTCAATAAAGAAAGTATATTAGTACAAATTATAATACTTCGCGCGCGCGTAAGTGTTCACGATAGACTATCAACAACCTCCAACGTGGGGTCGACGTGGACTTCAGGGAGCGCCTGAGGGCCCTGATGTGAGTGTGTCGCCGTGAAGCATTCGAGACTGAGGCAGAGCCATACTCAGGTTAAATATCCCAGCTCACGCAGGTACCTCCTGACGGCGGTCTTGACGAAGTCGGGGATGCTGGTGTATCCGTGGTTCCCGCTCCCGATTACTTCCTCTATCTTCTTCGCCAGGGACTCGGGGAGGTTGACCGTGTGATATTTGTATTTCCTCTCGCTCATGCTAAGTTAATTCAACCTTTACTGGTTAATAAAGTTTATATTAAATGTAATATTTAGTTAATATTAACTAAATGTGGTGGACGCAGTGGAGAACCCCGGCCTCAGGACCCTGACCTCCTTCCTCGAGCAGGTGCACAGGCACGCCCCCGTCAACTTCTCCACCCTCAGCGAAGAGAGACGCAGGGGCTACGGCATAGTCAGCAGGTACCTAAAGTTCTGCCTCGGCTACGACCTAATCACAATCGTCTCCGAGAGGAGGACCCGGGGACGCTACCCCTCCAAGCAGTACGCGCTCAGCGAGAGGGGGCTCAGGCTGCTCAACATATTCGAGGAAACCGAGAACTGACCGGGAAAGGCCCCCGTCGTCGGTCTCAGGGCCTCATCCTCTCGAACCTGACCCACCGCTCCCCCCTGAGGTCGTAGAACCAGGCCTCGTCGAGGTTCTCCACGGCCTCGACGGTTATCCCCGAGAGCTTCCCCAGCGCCCTGAGCTCCCCCTCGAGGCTCCTCTCATCTATCTTGAAGACACCGTGGCGCCTCGCCGCCTCCATCATCAGGGACGTGCACTCGAGGCTGGCCTCCTTCGTCACGTATCCGCCCTGGGTGACAACGGGCATGTAGGGGTACGACCTGCAGACGACGGGCCTAGTCTGCCAGATGCCGCAGCTGCCTTCGTCCAGGTGGGGGCAGACCGTCTCCGTCATCTGGTACGAGATGACCCTAAAGCCGGGCTTATCGGGATGCCCTATGCCTACTCCGGGCCTTATCAATTCCCCGGGGAAGAGCCCACGCTCATCCGGGAACAGGGGCAGCCCCTTCCGTATGAGCCGGCTGTCGATGAGGAGCCTCCTGCAGCACTCCCCGCACTGGAGGCACCGGAACTCTATGGGCACCACGGACATCGATTTAAGCTCTGGAGCCATCCGATATTATGTTTTACATCAGGACATAATACTGGGACGCTGCACACGCAGATTAAGGTCACCATTTTACACAACCTCTCTAGATGTAGCTGAGCCTCTCCAGCTTGGCTAACATTGCCCTCTTGTCCGACTCCCTGCGCGCGCTACGTGGTATCCAAGAAGTACGGCGTTACCGAGGGCAAGAAGGCCATAAACGACCTCAAGGCAAGGAGAGGCGCGCGCAGAACTATTTTCGAAGTGATCTACTCGGGAAGCCTTCTCTTCTTCTCAGGCGGTTTGGGGTATGTCACCTTGCTCTGAGACACCCCTAGGTCGACGATCATCTCCGCGACCTTTAGGGCTATCCCCTGGTTCTCTAGTATGGGCACCTCGAACTCCTCATTCAGCCTCCTGGCTATTCCCGAGAGGGCGGTGCAGCCCATGATAAGGACCTCATAGCCCTCGCTGATGGCCTTCTCGGCGTCCTTCCTCAGAGCCTCATAAGTCTTGTCGAGGTCGTCATGCATTTCGAGCACGGGGATCCCCCTCGGAAGGATGGTCTTCGGCTTCGCGCCGAGGACCGAGGCTATCGCCATGCATGCTTCCCTAGGGCCGACGACGGGGATGTTCACTGCTTCCTTCGCGGCTTTCACTCCAGGGTCCAACATGCAGCTTACGACGACCGCGTCGTAGCCGTTCTTCTCTGCCCACTCTGCCTTTTGCACCACGAAGGGGGCGGCCATGGTGTCATCGTAGAGGGACTCGATGGAGGCCGGTCCGTACATGATGTTTATTGAATGGACCTCAGTATCGGGCTTGACGTATTCTTTCGCTCTCTCGGATACGCGTAGCTCTGCCTCTCCATTACGGGGTAGAATCGGTATGATTACTAAGATTTTCATAAAACTCGCTGGCTATAAGGGATTAAATTCAATATATATCTCTATGGAATTTGCGCGCAGCCTGGGCAAGGGCATGAAGATGGGTATAATGTGGGGGCTGGTCACGATCCCCCTGGGATGCGTCCCGTTTGTGCTGGTCACCAGCGTACCCCTGACGTCTATGACCCTGTTTGTCACCCTCCCCCACCTCACGTGGGGCTCCGTCAGAGGCTACATCCTAAGCTATCTGATCCTCGGGCGAAACGCCTGAGGAAACTGGGTAAAACTCAGTGTTCACAAGAACCGTAAACTCGTTTCTCAGCACCAGCTCTCAGAAGGATTATATGCCCCCTGAAAGTTCTCATAGACCGGTTTTATGACTCTCAAGGAAAACACCATCTGGCACCTCGCCCACAGCAGCTTCGCCCTGAAACTCGACGGGAAGCTCTTCATCTTCGACTACTACATGCCCGAGGCCGATAGGAAGGGACAGGACCTGGCCCAGGGCTTCATCGACCCCGAGGAGATCGCCGGCGAGGAGACATACGTCCTCAACTCCCACAGCCACCCCGACCACTTCAACCGGGTCGTCTTCGACTGGGAGGAGGCCGTAGACGACATAACCTACATCATGTCCTCGGACATCAGTGGGGTCCCCCTCGAGGCGATAAGCCTAGACCCGTTCCAGGAGGTCGACCTCGACGGAGTGCGGGTCAAGTCCTACCCAGCAACGGACGCCGGGGTCGCCTACTCTGTCTTCGTCGGCGACAAGCACGTCTACCACGCCGGGGACAACGCTTTCTGGAACTGGCAGGGGACGATGCCCGACGAGGCGTACGTCGAAGTTCTCTCCGTCATCGACAGGAGTCAGCCCGTGGACATCGCCTTCATGCTCTGCGACCCCCGCCTTGAGGGGCTGGGGGAGGGGGGGACCCTCATCTTCGCCAAAACGATCAGGCCCCGCCTGCTGGTGCCCATGCACTCCTTCGGCGACTATGGGATAAACGAAAAAATGAGGGTGGTGCTCGAGGAGCACGCCCCGGACGTCGGGTTCTGGCCCATCAAGGGGCTCGGGGAGTCGTACTCCCTCTAGATAAGGACATTTGCACACTGATTAGGTCTCGATTTCTTGAAGAAAGATTAATAAAAGATTCTCTAATTTTTCAGGGGCTTTTTCCCGCGCGCGCAGAAGGAGTGTAACGTTTCCACACTTAGCGAAAAAAGAAGAGTGG
>JAUVYU010000134.1 GCA_030602935.1 Candidatus Bathyarchaeota archaeon
GTCCACGCCAGACATTCCACAGGTCCCTGAATATTCCCCCCGGGGATACTTTTAACCTTTCTTTACGGGTGAAACGAGAAATCTTTTAACAAACTAGTGTATCTCAAATCAGTAACTCCTATTAAAAGTAAATCTGAGGTAGGTCAACGATGAGCGGAGGCTTCGATCCAGGCGCGAGGATACGCGTACTCCACGTCGACGACGATCCCAGCCACCAGACCATTCTGAGGATCTTCGGGGAGACTTTTGACCCGAAGATGGAGATCGAGGCCACCAACCGCATTGACGATGTCTTCGACCACATCGAACGTGGCGACATAGACTGCATCCTCTCCGACTACAGGATGCCGAGGTGCAACGGCGTCGAGCTGGCCCATAGGGTCAGGGCTGTCAGCGACCTGCCCTTCATCCTGTACACGGGGCAGGGAAGCGAGGAGGTCGCCGAGGCTGCCTTCGCCGCTGGCGTCGACGACTACATAAGGAAGGAGGCCGTCCCGAACCACTACCAGGTGCTCTTCAGGAGGATAAGGTCGGTCGTCGAGAAGCACAGGGCGGAGGCCCAGCTAAAGGAATCCCTCCAAACCTCTGCCAGCATAGTAGATGCGATCCCCTCAGGGCTCCTGATCTACAAGTACGAGGATCCAGATCGGCTGATCCTCGTGGACGGTAATCCAGCCGCGGAGAGACTTGCCAAACTCGACGTCGACGCGTGGCGCGGGAAGGAGTTCCACGAGATATGGCCCTACGATAGGGAGGTGGGGCTGAAGAAGAGGTACCTCGAGATCAGGGAGACCGGTGAGACGCTGTTCTTTGACAGGGTCCTCTGGAAGGACGAGAGAGTGGAGGGATACTTCAACGTCCGGGCCTTCCCGATACCGGGGAACCATCTGGCCGTGACTTTCGATGATATCACGGACAGTGTTCGTTACGAGGAGAGGCTGTTGGCCCTTCACAGGCATGCCACGGGGTTAGATGACCTGTCATCCGAGGAGGAGATCAGGGAGTGGACCATGGACGTGCTGGAGTCACTGGGCTTCGAGTTCATCTCCTACCTGGAAAACACAGGTGTTCACCTCATCTCCAGGAGCAGCCGGGGGAGGCACTCGCTCAAGCGCCCCCTACCCCTCGACGGGAAGGGCATAACCGTAAAAGTCGTAAACGAGGGGCGCTCCATCCTCATAAAGGACCTGAGTGATAACTCCGACTACGTAGAGGGACCCATACCAGCCCTCTCGGAGTTGGCGGTCCCCGTCGCGTTGGGTGATGATGTCATCGCCGTGATAAACGTGGAGAGCCAGGCCGCGGACGCCTTCAACGAGCAGGACCAGAGGGTTCTCGAGACCTTGGCCATGCACGTCTCCTCTGCGACCAAGAAGCTGAGGGGTGAGTTCCCGGTCGAGATGGATCCCGGCAAGACGGTCCCCGCAACCCGATAAAGGAATGAGAGCATTCTCTTTCTCGATATGGGCGTCCACTCGGAGTTCTTCGAGTTCGAGACCAGGGGCGAGTTCGATGTTGTGAACTTCACTGGCCGCGTCGAGGAGACCGTGCGGAGGACAGGCATCGTCCCGGTGAGAGGCGTGCACGTTCTGATAGACCGCGGGCGCCCTTTCGAAGCCTAACTTAAATACGAATGTGTGTGAAACTTTCTGATGTGAGAAGGTATCCCAGGGGTATCCTTCATTCAGGTGATGTGAAACGGCTCAAAGAAAAGAGTTCAGGGTGCTAGGGAAGAAGACCATCAGGAAGGACGGCATAGCCAAGGTCACGGGGCAGGAGGTCTTCGCCTCAGATATGACCCTCCCCAACATGCTCTACGGGCGGGTCCTCAAGAGTCCCCACGCCCACGCCAGGATCAAGGCGATGGACGTATCGAGGGCGGAGGAGATGGGGGCCGTCACCCTCATCCCAGACGAGATCCCCGACGTGATGTACTGCCCGAGGCTGGTGAGCGTCCCCGCCGCGACCTACAGGGACTGGAGGGTGCTGACCGACAAGCCCCACTACGTGGGGGAGCCCATCGGGGCGGTCGCAGCCGAGAGCGAGGAGGGAGCACAGAGGGCTCTAGAGACCGTAGAGGTCGAGTACGAGGTCCTCGGCGCTTCCTTCGACGCGTTGGACGCCATGAGGCCCGAGGCTGACGCCATCCACGAACAGATCTACCTCGAGGACGACCTCTTGGACGTGGAGAACAACGTTGGGTGCGCCCTAGACATATCCGAGGGCGACCCGAAGTCCCTTGAGGACGCTGACGTGGTCATCGAGAGGACCTACCGGACGAACCGGAGGTACCACAACCAGCTTGAGACCAAGTCGGTGCTGGTGCGCCCTGAGCCCGACGGCGGCGTGAGCATCTGGAGCACCACCCAGACCATCCACAACACCCGGCTCCTAATCCACGACATCTACGGCATCCCCATGGGGAAGATAAGGGTCTACAAGGTGGCCCTCGGGGGGAGCTTCGGCTCCAGCATCCACGTCAACCCCGTGGTGAACGTCGCCGTCGGCCTCGCCCTGAAGAGCCGTCGCCCCGTGAAGATGAGCTACACCCGTGAGGAGGATATCAGGGACCACTGCAGCTACCAGATGATCTTCAAGCTCAAGCTGGGCGCAAACAAGGATGGCAAGCTCGCGGGAGGGCGCCTCGAGGCCTACCTGGACATCGGCGCCCACCAGATCCAGGCCTACCCGCTGCTGGGATGCGTGGTGGGCTGGTGGGTTAGCCTCTACAAGCTCCCATACGTGGAGTACCAGGGCAAGGCGGTCTACACGAACAAGGTGCCCAGCTGCGCATTCAGGGGCTACGGGAACCCCCAGATCACATGGGTCGTGGAGACCATGATGGACGAGCTCGCCGGGGAGCTCGGTTTCGACCCCCTGGACTTCAGGCTGAATAACTACATCGGCGAGGGCGACCTCTTCTGGGGGCAGGGGCCATCAGTGAAGTCCATCATCAGGAGCTGTGGCGTCGAGGAGATCCTCACCAGGGGCGCCGAGATGGTTGACTGGTACAACCGCCCCAAAGCCGGGGAGCAGACAGGCAGGTTCAGGAGGGGCTGGGGCGTCGGCAGGGGCTACCACACCAGCAGCGCCGGGGCGCCAGTGCCCAGCAGCATCGTAGACTTTGGGGGCGCCATGCTCAAGATGAACGAGGACGGCACATTTGACTACGTCTCAGCCCTCATGGACCACGGCTGCGGGACCCAGGACGCCCACGTCAAGATCGTCGCAGAGGAGCTCTGCGTCCCCGTCGAGAAGGTGAACATCATCAAGGCGGACACTGGCACCACCATCTACGACGTCTGCACCCACGCCTCCAGGGGAGTCTACAGCGGCGGAGGGGCCGCCCTAAAGGTCGCCGGTAAGGTGAAGAGCCAGATCAGGGAGTTCGCCGGCAGGATCCTCGACGCCTACCCCCACGCCGTCAGGATCAGGTACGACGAGGAGGGGGACAGAACCATCGTCTACGCCGAGGGCATCGAGGGCAGGGAGGTCACGTACAAGGAGATCGCCGAGACGGCTCGGCATAAGAACTGGGGAACCGCCTCCGCGCTGGAGAGCTACAGGCAGCCCAGCTGCCCGCCCCACTTCACGGGGTACTTCATACACGTCGAGGTGGACACCTGGACGGGGAAGGTGAAGCCCCTCAGGGTGGTGGCCGGAGCGGACATCGGCACGGTGATCAACCCATTGCTTGCAGCAGGTCAGGTCCACGGGGGCCTTGCCATGGGATGGAGCATGGTGACGCTTGAGGACACCCCCTATGATCTGGAGAGCGGGGACCTCAAGAACGGGGGCTCCATCGCAAACTACAAGGTCCCCACGACCAACGACCTCCTCAACCTGGATGACCTGACAGTCTTCTTCGCCGACACCTATGAGCCCACAGGTCCCTTCGGGGCCAAGGGCATCGGGG
>JAUVYU010000021.1 GCA_030602935.1 Candidatus Bathyarchaeota archaeon
CTCATCTGTGGTCGCTGATGAGGTCATGGCCCACAGGATAGGGCTCATCCCCCTCAAGACCGACCTAGACAGCTACGTCCTTCCCGAGAACTGCGAGTGCGAAAGCGAACTCGGCTGCGGCCTCTGCAGAGTCGTACTGACATTAGACGTAGAGACTGAAAACGAGATCAGGACGGTCACATCAGGGGATCTCGTATCCGAGGACCCGAGAGTCGTCCCCGTGAGCCCCGATATACCGATAACCAAGCTGGCCCCAGGACAGGCAGTCAGGCTCGAGGCCTACGCCCGCCTGGGAACAGGTAAGATCCACGCGAAATGGCAGCCTGTCTCAGTAGCCATTTACCAGCACATGGGCGATATAGAGATCGACGGGAAGACGTGCACGGACTGCGCGAAATGCGTGGAGGCCTGCCCGAGGAACGTCCTCGAGATCGAGGGAGGGAAGCTGCGCGTGGCAGACATTTACGCGTGTATCCTCTGCGGGGACTGCGTCAATGCCTGCCCGGTGGACCCCGCCGCCCTGACCCAGGGCATGAAAGACAGAACGTTCCTGTTCACCGTGGAGTCGACGGGAGGCCTGCCCCCCGAGAGGATAGTCACCGAGGCCGGGAGAATCCTCACCGAGAAGCTCACAGAGCTGGCGGGGAAGATCGAGAGGGGCGAGACCTCCGAGGACATAGTCGAGATGGACATGGGGATGCAGAAGGCGCGAGGGCTCTCCAGCGTAAGCTCAGCGGATACCGATGAGGCGAAGGAGGAACCAGAGGAATGATAAACCCACAGCTCAAGGAGACGATAAAGACACTCAAGGCCGCGTCGAGGAAGAGCGGTCAGAACATCTGGGCCGCCCTGGCGAAAGGGCTGGACAAGCCCAAGAGGAGAAGGGCCTCCGTGAACCTCAGCAGGATCAACAGGCACACCCAGCCGGGGGACGTCGTCGCCGTCCCGGGGAAGGTCCTCGCATCGGGGGCACTCGACCACCCGGTCACCGTCGCCGCATACTCCTTCTCGGACGGCGCCAGGAAGAAGATAGCCCAGATCGAGGGACGCGCCGTCTCGCTGACCGGCCTCCTGGAGGAGCAGATTGAGCCCTCGAAGATAAAGATCCTGAAATAAACCCGTAACTCATCGTTCTACTTATTCTCCATTTCAATAGTCTGCCACATCAGCCTAATTCCATGCGCCCGCAGTGACAGACGGTTTCACACACATATCCTGAAGAGGCCCGTCATCTCCACTCATCCAGGTCCTGGGCGTAATAGGTCTGAACCACCCGAGGACGAGGACGAATAAACGTGGCCATCAGCACCCCCATGACGAACCCCCCGACGTGGGCCCAGAATGCGACCCCCGTGTCCCACGGCGAGAGGGCCATCAATAACTGGTAGATGAACCAGACACCGATCATCGTGTACGCCCGGACGTAGATGACCCGCACGAAGAAGCCAAAGCCGACGAGGGTCCGGATCCTGCGCTTGGGATAGAAGACGAAATACGCGCCCAAGACCCCCGCGATGGCCCCCGAGGCCCCCACAGCGGGTTGAGCAGAATCCATCGCGGTGACGAGCCAGACAGCCGAGGCCGTGACCCCGCAGACGATGTAGAACCCGAGATACGAGAGACGCCCCAGGAACATGGAGTTACTCCGACACGCGATGTGATCCTCAATGTTATCCCCGAAGACCCAGAGGAAGAGCATGTTCCCAAGAAGGTGGGACCAACCCCCATGCAGGAATATGTTGGTGATGAAAGAGTAGAGGCCCCTCCCCCCTAGGACCCTCACGGGTATGATGCCGTACTGGAGCAGCGTGTAAATGAAGAAAGACGCCCCGGACGAGGACTGCCAGAGGAAGACAGCGATGCACGAGGCGATCAAAGCCCACGTGACTATCGGCCTCAGCCTGGTCGGATTCTCGTCGCCCAACGGGAGCATGTCACCATTTACTCACATTGGGTGTGAGATTAAGCTTGTTAGGAAGCGTGGAAAATGGGGTGACGCCCTGAATAAAACAGGGATTAACCTGAACCGGAGCGGTGATTTCTACTATCCGCGGTCTTTACGCGCGCACGCCTGACTTTCTCGTGCTGACCTCATATTCACGGGGGTGGCCCAAGTTTTGAGTTAAAAGGAAAACTATATGAATATCTAGCTGAACTTCAGGAGGATATTGAGAGGATCAAAAAATGAAGAGTATACTCGAAGACATTAAGGTTCTAGACATGACCCACGTCTGGTTCGGCCCTTGGTCCACGCTGATGCTGGCGGAGCTGGGCGCGGAGGTCATAAAGGTGGAGCCCCCGTGGGGCGGACTGGGCAGGATCCCACAGCAGGGCACCCTCTACGGAGGCGCAAGCGCGACATTCCACCACCTCAACCTCAACAAGAAGGCTATCGCCATCGACCTGAAGAACCCCGAGGGGCTCAAGATCTTCAAGGAGCTTGTGAAGAAGGTCGACGTCGTGGTCCAGAACTTCGCACCTGGCACAATGGAGCGGATAGGACTAGGCTACGACGTGCTGAAGGAGCTCAACCCCAAGATCATATACGCGGCCCTATCGGGCTTCGGCCAGACGGGACCCTACTCGTCCTGGGCCGCGTATGCGGTCATCGCCGAGGCTATGGCGGGATTCACCAGGAACCAGGGGATGAACGTGGACCCCGAGGGCCCACCCAAGAGCATGACAGGTGCCTTCGGCGACCTCGCCCCCGGCACCATGGCAGCCATGTGCATCATAGGAGCCATCAGGTACCGTGACAAGACCGGCAAGGGACAGATGATCGACGTCGCCCAGACAGACTGCATGGTCGCCTACCAGACCGGCATAACTAACTACCTCGTGACGGGTAAGGACGAGCTGGAGAGGCGGGCGGAGCAGGATGAGAGGCGCAAGAAGCAGCAGGGCAGGGGCGGGATGATGAGGATCAGCGGCATACTCGAGGTTAGCGATGGCCATATCCACCTCGCGGGCTGGAGGCCCAAGGGCATGGAGAAGCTCAAGGAGGTCATGGGCGTCGAGGAGCTTGAGCAGGAGGCCGTCAAGGAGCACGTCAAGACCATGACCCGCGACGAGGCAGTCAAGTTCTTCTCCGACGTAGGACTCCCCGTCGCACCGGTCTACTGGGCAAGCGAGGCCACACAGGACCCCCACGTGCGGGCCAGGGACATGTTCGTCGAGGTCGAGCACCCCAAGATGGGCAAGTACGAGGCCATCAACTTCCCTGTGAAGATGTCCGAGTCACCCGGCAAGGTGACGTCCTGCGCCCCCCTCCTCGGGGAGCACAACAAGCAGGTCGTGATGGACTACCTCGGCTACACCGAGGAGCAGTACGACGAGCTCAAGAAGAACGGCGTAATGGCAGAGGGAGTCTAACCTCCCAACTATACTTTTTTCACGTTCCTTTTTTCGAACAGACCTTCAGATACCGGATTAACACTTTATATCCTTTAGGACTACCTAGGTTTAGAATCATATGACAAAATTACTGTTCGACGGAGAGAAAGCGTTCAAGTACATCGAAAAGCTCGCAGTCGACATCGGCACCAGACCCAGCGGGAGCGAGGCCGAGAAGAAGGCCGCCGACTGGATAGCCTCCGAGTTCAAGGCGCTCGGGCTCAAGACATCGATCGAGGAGTTCGAGGTCACCACGGGGAGGGTAGTCTCTCAGAAACTCGAGGTCCTGGAGCCGAAGAGGGGGGAGATCCCCTGCGAGGTGATGCCCCTCTACGGCAGCACCGGTCCAGAAGGGGTGACCGGGGACCTCGTCTACCTCGAGACGTACGACGAGGAGTACCTCACCCCGGAGATCGAGGGAAAGATCATCATGACCTCCGGACGCCCCAAGGACAGGAAGAAGTCGTACCGCCTGCTTTCAAAGTTCAAGCCCCTAGCAATGATCTTCATCGAGAGCTCTCCAAGGGTCCTCGCGAAGAACCTCTGGGGAAGCCACCTCTTCAAGGAGAAGTATGGGGAGCTGCCGGCCCTCAGGATCTCGTTCATGGACGGCCGCAGCCTGGTCAAGTCAGGGGTCAGCAGGGTCCACGTCGTCGCGGAGACCGAGTCGAAGACAGTCAACTCCCAGAACGTGATCGCCGAGATAGAGGGCAACGAGAGACCTGAAGAGATAATCGTGGTCGGAGGCCACTACGACACCGTCCTCGAGGTCTCAGGCGCAGGCGACAACGCCGGTGGCACGGCCATAGCCATGGAGCTCGCCAGGGTCTTCAAGGAGAAGGGCACGAAGAGGACCATGAAGTTCGCTGCCTGGGGCTGCGAAGAGGTAGGACTCCTCGGGAGCAGGGACTACGCCGCCAAGCTGAGGAAGGCCTCCGAGGAGGCGAAGAAGGAGAACGAGGACGAGGACCAGACGGAGCTCGACAGGACAGTGCTCTGTGTGAACCTCGACGTGCACGGAGGCTTCCTAGGCACCAACTCATCCAAGATCCTCGGCCCGCCCGAGCTGAAGGCTTCTGTTATGCTGCTATCCAAGGAGACGGGGACGGTGTTCACCGTGGACGAGGGGGTCTACTCCTCAGACGGGACCTCCCTGTCGGCGGTCGGCATCCCGAGCGTCTCATTCTCCAGAAGCACCCCCAGCAACACATTCATGCACAGCGTCGAGGACGACATCAGCTGGCTCAACCCGAGGGCACTTCACAACCAGGGGAGGTTCATCGAGGAGTACCTGACGAGGTACGTCTCCGAGGCCGCGGCATTCCCCTTCGAGAGGAAGATTCCTGACAAGCAGAAGAAGGAGATCGAGGACTACTTCAAGCGCAGCATGAGAGGTATGCCCTGACCCCGGTGGGACAGGGTTATATCTACTAATTTTATTGTAGCAACCTTGATATGGGTAGATATCTGAGTAGACCAGAAGCCCATGAGCGATCTGTTCAGCTCCAAGAGGTTGACATTCATAGCGATGATGGCCGCCCTCGGAAACGTCCTGTCCTTCATCTCGATAAAGCTGGCCCCCCTGGTGCCCTCCATACCCCTCGGGCCGACGAGCTTCTCACTGGCCCTCGACCTATCCCACCTCTCAACCTTCATAGCGGCCCTCTTCGGGGGACCGGTAGTGGGGGGGCTCACGGCACTGATCGGGGGCTCGGTGGCAGCGTTCGAGTTCGGGTTCTCCCAGGGGAACTTCATCACGGGATTCGGGCTGCCAGTGGGTAAGGCCCTGACGGGCATCACGGCGGGTCTCCTGATGAGGAGGCTCGGGGTCGGCGACAAACGGGTTATGATGGTGGTCTCGACGGTCGTCTCCTACATCCCGGAGGGGATCGTGACATACCTCATCTTCATGTACCTCTTCCCGTTGTTCATCCCGAACTCGGTCTTCTGGGTGGCCGCGCTCACAGTGCAGGTCCTCGTGAAGGCCGTCATCGAGATGGTCGTGATGGGCATCCTGCTGTCGGCGATGCTCGGCAACCAAGGGTTCACACAGTATGTCAGGGGCTCATTTAGCTAATACAATCTATTCTACATCTCGAAAAACATCGCAGTGAAATCATAGTTACCCGTACACCACTTTCCTTAAATGTGAAGGTTCACAACGGATTTAGATATGAGTTGATAGGGCGAAGGAGGCTGAACTCAAGGGACGTGCGGGAGCTCGTCTTCGAGTCCATCGGGCTGATAGACGACGCCCAGATGAAGCTTCAACTGCCCATCTGCCTCAACCTCACCGCCACAAGAAACATTCTCAATCGAGGGACATTCCAGACGGCTCCATTGCGCAAGGAGAGGGAGGGCAAGTATCACACCCTCTACGGCGACTTTGCCCCTCCAGCTACAATCATCCTCGACGATGAGCTACCCTTCTGCGACAGCCCCCTCGACATGCCTGAGGTCCCCCACACCATGACCTACTACACCTCAGTGCACGAGGTCATCCACGCCGACGACTACGCGGGGGGCGACCACCTGGTCAAAGCCACAAAGGAGCACATACTTGACGACCACAAGGACAAGCTCGAGATGAGCATGGAGATCATCAGGGAGCGATCCGACGACGACTGCATCAGGACCGACGAGGAGCTCGCAGGCCTATGGGCGATCCAGTACGCGGATCTGCTCACCCACTACAGGTCCTACGTAGTCCTGAGGCATCACAGGTTCCCGAAGCTCGACTTCATCTGGAACTTTGTGCAGAACGACCTCTTCCCCCCCAGCCTGCTCACCAAGATCGAGCGGGAGAAAGGAACTCGATACATCTTCGAGACGATAATCGACAGGGTCGGAGAGTACTGCCTCATAGACGCCCTCACGGAGACCATCAACATCGGGGAGAAATCCGCCGACGTCTACACCGTCTAGAGCCTAACAATTATATCCGAAATCCCCTTCTGGTTCTCTGGTACTGATGCTCTACGATACTCTCGTCACAACCTACGAGAAACTTGAGGCGACGACTAAGAGGCTGGAGATGACGGACATCCTGGCCGCTCTGCTGAAGGAGGCCAGCCCCGATGAGATCGAGCTGGTCATCTACCTCACGCAGGGGAAGATACACCCGGACTGGACCGGCGAACCGGAGATAGGGATGGCCGAGAGAATGGTCATAACGACCATAGTGAAGGCCACCGGACATGGGAAGTCCGAGGTAGAGGCCCTTCTAGCTGAAAAGGGGGACATAGGCATCGCAGCTGAGGACGCCCTCAAGAGCAAGAAGCTGGGCAGGCTCGGGGGGAAGAGGATCTCCGTCTCTGATGTCTACAGCACGCTGGACCAGATTGCCAAGGAATCGGGGACGGGGAGCGTCGGAAGGAAGATAGACCGCCTCGTGAGGCTGATGGTTAACTCCTCCCCCCTCGGAGCCCGCTACCTGGCCAGGATGGTCGTAGGAACCCTCAGGCTCGGCGTAGGAGACATGACGATGCTGGACTCCCTCGCACTGGCCTACACGGGCTCCGCAAAGAACAGGCCCGTCCTAGAGAGGGCGTACAACCTGACGAGCGACCTGGGGTACGTGGGCAGGACTCTGGCGGACGAGGGGCTGGAGATACTGGAGAACGCCAAGATCATAGTGGGCAAGCCCATCAGGATGATGTCTGCCCAACGCCTCTCCACCTCCGAGGAGGTCATCGAGAAGCTGGGAGAATGCTCCGCGGAGTACAAGCTCGACGGGGAGAGATTCCAGATCCACAAGAAGGGGGAGCACGTAGAAATCTTCTCCCGGAGGATGGAGAACATCACCCACATGTACCCCGACGCAGTGAAGATGATGATCGAGCACGTCAACGCGGAGGAGGCCATCGTGGAGGGCGAAGGCGTCGCCATAGACGCTGATACGGGGGAGATGAAGCCCTTCCAGACCCTGATGCAGCGGCGGAGAAAGCACGGCATCAAGGAGATGATGGAGAAGCTCCCCGTGGCGGTCTACCTCTTCGAGTGCCTATACGCCGACGGGGAGGACCTCACCCTCCGACCCTACCCGGAGCGCAGAAGACGCCTCGGGGAGATCGTTGAGGAGACCGAGTGCTTCAAGCTCGTCAGGGCGAAGCCGATCTCGGAGGCCTCCGAGTTAGATGACTTCTTTGAGGAGGCCATAACGGACGGCACGGAGGGCCTGCTGGTCAAGTCCGTCGCAGACGACTCCATCTACAGGGCCGGCGGACGCTCCTGGCTCTGGGTGAAGCTGAAGGCCAGCTACAAGAGCAAGATGGTGGACCACGTGGATCTGGTGATAGTCGGCGCTTTCTACGGGAGAGGGCGGAGAGCAGGAAAATATGGCGCCCTGCTGGGGGCGGTCTACGACCCAGAGGAGGACACGTACAGGACCATCTGCAAGGTGGGAACCGGCTTCACGGACGAGAACCTAGCCAAGATACCTGAGATGCTCAAGGAGCATCAGCACGACGGGAAACATCCCAGGGTCGACTCCCTGATGGAGGCCGAGGTCTGGTTCAGCCCCGGGGTGGTGATGGAGGTCCTCGGGGACGAGCTCACCCTGAGCCCGATACACACAACCGCC
>JAUVYU010000024.1 GCA_030602935.1 Candidatus Bathyarchaeota archaeon
ATACTCCGAAAACCGCATCCCAGAGAGAGGGGGGAGGGGGGGGTCTAAGGAATGAACGTGAATACACGTCCAACAGACGAAAAGAGAGTGAAAACACCTCCGATACAAAATTATTCAAGGTAAAATACGGATCTATACTGCCCACAAGAGGACCCTATAAAAATGGGAAGAATGCGAAAAACCCAGTTAGAAGCCGAATAACGCAACCCCAGTCGAAACCGTATGTCGGATCCGAAAAATAACAATTATTATAAATTTCATCTAATACCACGGTTAATGGGGAAAACCATGGTCTGGTACTACATCGCTGTAGTTCTAACCCTCTCAGCGGTCATCTGGCTGGTAAGCATCGTAGCCCTGGACTACAGCACATACTTCGACCTCCAGAGACGCCTAAGGAAAGAAAGGAGAAAAGCAGCCCAAACCCACCAGTAGCAGCGAAAAGCGAACCACTTCTGAAAGATCTGCCTTAAACACTAGCTCACACTAGGAGAATCCGTCTACTCCCCACTATTTAGTCGGTTCAACCTAGGAAAGAAGTTATAAATCACCCTACTTCAAATCTCTGGAACATAGGCTATGGACGCCCATGCGAAACCGGTGACACACGTGGAGAACAAAGACTGGCACGCAGCCGAGATCGACGAAGTTCTGGGAACCCTCGAGACAAGCCGAGACGGGATAACCGACGAGGAGGCAGCTAAGAGGCTCGAGGTCTACGGCCCCAACGAGCTCAAGGAGGAGAAGAAGAAGCAGTGGTACCACCTCGTCATAGAGCAGTTCACCAGCATCCTCGTCGTCATACTCATCATCTCCGCGGTCGTCTCGGCCTATATCTCCATCCAGGCGGGGGAGCCCATGACGGACACTTGGGTCATCCTCATCATCGTCGTCATGAACGCCGTCCTCGGCTTCGTCCAGGAGTACCGGGCCGAGAAGGCCGTCGAGGCCCTCAAGGCCATGGTCTCCCCCCACGTCCTCGTGAGACGAGGCGGAAGGGAGGAGTCTATCGACTCCAAGGACCTCGTACCCGGGGACATCGTCCTCCTCGAGGCGGGAAGCCGGGTCCCAGCTGACTGCAGGCTCATCGAAGCAGCGAACCTCCAGATCGACGAGGCCCCTCTCACCGGCGAGTCCCGACCAGTCACAAAGAATCTCAACGTAGTGAGCGCCGATGCCGGCATCGGAGACCGGAAGAACTCCGTATTCATGGGGACCGTGGTCACAGGCGGCAGGGCGGTTGGCGTCGTCACCGAGACAGGGATGACAAGCGAGTTCGGCAAGATCGCAGGCATGGTCCAGTCCATCGACGTCTCGGACCCGCCTCTCCGCATCAAGATGGAGAAGATAGGCAGGCAGCTCGCAACGATCTCCATCGTCCTCACATTCTGGGTATTCATAGTCCTCTGGTTCGTCCACGACAGACCCCTAGAAGAGATATTCATGACCAGCGTAAGCCTCGCAGTCTCAGCCATCCCTGAGGGCCTCCCAGCCGTACTTACAATCACTCTAGCCCTGGGGACCGCGAGAATGGCCAGGCAGAAGGCCATCATCCGCAAGCTGGCCTCAGTGGAGACCCTGGGAAGCACTACTGTGATCTGCAGCGACAAGACCGGCACCCTCACAAAGAACGAGATGACCGTGCAGAGGCTCACATCCAACGGCAGGACGATCCACGTCACGGGAGCTGGATACGTCCCCGAGGGAGAATTCGAGTCAGGCGGGACCAAGTTCGATCCCCGAGGAGATACAGATCTGGAGCTGCTGCTCCGGATAGGTGCCCTCAACAACGACGCCCACGTCCAGGAGGACGGAGGAACGTGGATGTGCTTCGGCGACCCCACGGAGGGCGCCCTGATAGTCACAGCTGAGAAGGCCGGGATAAGCCAGTCCGAACTCAAAAAGACTTACCCGCGCGTCGCAGAGCTCCCATTCGACTCCGCCAGGAAGCGGATGTCCACCCTCCACCGGACCCCAGAGGGGAAGCTCGTAGCCTACGTCAAAGGCGCCCCCGAGATGATCCTGGAGCGCAGCGTAAGCATATTCGACGGACAGGTTCGACCCATCCAGCAGGACGATGTCGACGTCAACATGGATTCCATGACCAAGATGGCGGAGGACGCCCTCAGGGTCCTGGCCATGGCCTACAAGGAGCTCCCAGACGACTACGACATCATGAACCTGGAGGTGGAGGCGGTCGAATCCAACCTCACCTTCGTCGGCATGATGGGCATGATCGACCCCGCCAGAGAGGAGGTCCCCCTCGCCATCAAGACCACCCAGGGCGCAGGCATCCGCTCCGTCATGGTCACCGGTGACCACAAGATCACGGCCATAGCCATCGCCAAGGAGATAGGCATAATCGACGAGGAGACCCCGACCTCAGTCCTGGAGGGGGCGGACGTCGAGGGATTCACGGACGACCAGCTCGACGACGTCATAGAGGACGTACGAGTATTCGCAAGGGTCAGCCCCGAGCACAAGATGCGCATCGCCCAGAGCCTGAAGCGGCTGGGCCACATAGTCGCCATGACCGGAGACGGCGTCAACGACGCCCCCGCCCTCAAGGCCGCCGACATCGGCGTCGCCATGGGTATCAAGGGCACCGACGTCACCAAGGAGGCCTCCGACATGATCCTCGAGGACGATAACTTCGCCACCATCGTCAAGGCCATCGAGGGGGGCAGGGAGATCTACGACAACGTCTCCAAGTACATCCGCCTCATGCTCGCCGCCAACTTTGACGAGTTCATCGAGATCACGGTCACCGCCGTCCTCGGCCTCCCCATTCCATTCCTCCCCATCCACATCCTCTGGGTCAACCTCGTCACAGACGGCCTCCCCGCAGTCGCCCTCAGCGTCGACCCTCCCGACCCCGACATCATGAAGTACCCTCCCAGGGACCCCAAGGAGGACATCCTCAGACGCTTCTGGAGATTCATCCTATTCGCGGCCCTCGTCGACTTCATCAGCGACTTCGTCCCATTCGTCTACGTCTACGCCACCACACTAATCGGAACAGGAGACGGAGAACTCGCAGCCACCACCGCCAGAACCGTCGCATTCACGAGCATCGTGTTCTTCGAGTTCATACTAGCCTACCAGTGTAGAAGCGAGACCAAGCACATATTCCAGCTGGGCTGGAAGGGATTCACCGCCAATAAGATGCTATTCATCTCCGTCATGGTAGGCCTCGCCCTCCAGTTCATGATACTATACATCCCATTCCTCAACAACGTATTCCACGTCGTACCCCTGACCCCATTCCAACTATTCCTCTGCTTCGCAGGATCACTCACCGCATTCCTGATAGTACCACAGAGACTCATCCCCAGAAGACAATACATGGAGCACAGAAAGGCCTAACCAACCTCCACCAATCTTTATATAGAGTGTAGAAGGAAACTTCTGAGAACGTTTAACCAAACTTCAAGAGGTAGATATGAAAATGGCTCTCGAACCCTGGCTGATTGCACCCGTGTCCGCAATAGCATCACTCCTGATCGGACTATTCCACTACAACTACGTGAGTAGCAAAGACGCCGGCACAGACAGAATGAAGCAGATAGCCGGATGGATACAGGAGGGCTCCAGGGCCTTCCTAAAGACAGAGTACACCTACCTAGGCGCATTCGTCGCCGTCATGGCGATAATCCTCTCAGTGGCACTGGGAGTGAAGATCGGCCTCACATTTGTATTCGGCACGGTATTCTCAGGCTTGGCAGGTATAATAGGAATGGAGGTCGCCGTGAAAGCCAACGTCAGGACGGCCAACGCGGCCAAGAATGGTGGCCTCATCGCCGCATTCCCAATCGCCTTCAGAGGCGGAGCGATCATGGGCCTCATGGTCGTGGGCCTGGCTCTCTCCGGAATCAGCATCATCTACTGGCTGACAGGAGATCCAGCGGCGGTCCTGGGAATGAGCATCGGCGCCAGCACGCTGACCCTATTCATGAAGGCAGGAGGCGGAATTTTCACCAAGACCGCTGATATCGCAGCTGACCTCGTCGGCAAAGTAGAGCTCGGCATCCCCGAGGACGACCCCCGCAATCCTGCCGTCATAGCCGATAACGTCGGGGACAACGTCGGAGACTGTGCGGGCTCAGGAGCCGACCTCTTCGACTCGTACGTGGCTGCGATTATGGCTTCCATGATCCTGGGCGGCACTATGCAGATTGCCTATCTCCAGACCCTACCCCTGGTCTTCGCAGGCTTGGGTATAATCGCCTCGATTATCGGCATAGCCGCCGTGAGGGTGAGGGAAGGCGGTGACCCGGGAACCGCCCTTAACAACGGTACGTACATCACATGCATAGTCTTCGGCGTCCTCACGTACGCTGCCACGTACTTCTATGGCTATGACATAAAGATCTGGTACGCAACCGTGGTCGGTCTGCTGGCTGGGATAGTCATCGGCATGACCTCAGACCACTACACTTCCATCAACAAAGGCCCAGCAAAGAAGACCGCTGAATCAGCTCAGACAGGAGCCGCCATCTTCATACTCAATGGCTTCTCATACGGCTTAATCAGCTGCTTCCCCGCATTCCTCGGAATAGGCATCGGTTCAGCCATCGCATACTCCCTCTACGGCGTCTACGGCGTCGGCATGGCCGCAGTGGGAATGCTCGCAATCGCAGGAACCATCATCGCCGGGGACGCCTACGGCCCAATAGGGGACAACGCCAAGGGAATCGCCGAGATGTCCAAGCTCGGGGACGAGGTCGTCGACATCACAGACGAGATCGACGCAGCCGGAAACACGACGAAAGCCATCACAAAGGGCTTCGCTATTGGCGCAGCGGGGCTCACCGCCCTGGCGCTCCTCGCCTCCTTCCAGGAGATAGTCATAGACCTCCTCGGGCAGAGCATAAGCTTCGACCTCATGGACCCCATAGTCATGATGGGCATATTCATCGGGATGAGCATCCCCGTCATATTCTCCGCCATGCTCATCCTCGGCGTCTCAAAGAACGCACATAGAATGATCGAGGAGATTAGGAGACAGTTCCGGGAGATACCCGGCCTAATGGAGGGAACAGGACAGCCCGACTACAACGCATGCATCTCCATAGCCACTAAAGGAGCCCTCAAAGAACTGCTGCCATTAATAGTATTCACCATCAGCACAACCCTCATAGTCGGCTTCGTAACCGGAATCAGGGGCTTAGCAGGATACCTCAGTGGAGCAATATTCAGCGGCTTCTTCCTAGCGATCCTTATGGCCAACGCCGGAGGCCTATGGGACAACGCTAAAAAATACGTTGAGTCCGGCTACTTCGGAGGAAAGGGCTCCGACGCCCATAAGGCTGCGGTCATCGGGGACACCGTCGGGGACCCATTCAAGGACACCGCGGGACCCTCGCTGAACACGCTGGTGACCGTGATATCCCAGATAGCCTCCCTCTTCGCACCCCTCATCATAGCCTACGCCCTTATAGGCGTCTAGAGGGGCTATCCAATCCTTATTTTTCCGGTGTGGTCCTCAATGTTTATATTATCGTAGACTTTTGTAGTTCGGTAGTCTCATAACAAGAGGAAAGATCAATGTACCGCCATCTAAAGCAAGCGTGGAGAGCCCCCGGAGGCGGCTACCTCAGGGACCTGATGAGAAAGCGCGCAATAATCTGGAGACGCCAGCCCGTCGTGGTCAGGATAGACAAGCCTACACGACTAGACAGAGCCCGTCGACTAGGCTACAAAGCTAAGAAAGGCTTCGTCGTCGTCAGGGTTCGTGTGAGGCGCGGAGGAAGGAGGAAGCCCCGGCCGAAGATGGGGAGACGCCAGAAGAGGATGGGCGTCTCTAAGTACACGCCAGCCAAGAGCATAAAACTCATCGCCGAGGAGAGGGTCGCCCGAAAGTATCCCAACCTGGAGGTCCTCAACTCGTACTGGGTCTGGGAGGATGGCACATCCAAGTGGCACGAAGTCATACTGGTTGACCCAAACAGCCCCTCTATCAAGACCGACAAGAACGTAGGATGGATGGCTGGAAAATCTAAATCCTAGATTAATATCAGTTCTAAATAGATGTAAGCCTTCATTTATAATGGTAAATCATAAATAGGGATATTTAGACTTCTAGGCTGAAAATAGATATAACACGATATTCCATTTAGAAAAAAAACTTAGTTGAGGTAGGGATAATGAATTCGAGAGAATTTCATGAAGTAGCTCCGGGGGCCTTCCATAGAGAGCCCCTTTTCTCCATAATCATCCCAACCCTTAACGAGGAGGAGAACATCGGCTACTGCCTCAAGTCATTGGCCGAGCAGACTTGGCCCCACTATGAGGTCATCATCGCAGACGGGGGAAGCACCGACAACACAATCGAGATAGCGGAGACAAACGGCCTCAAGGTCCTCTCCGTGGAGAAGACCCGCCCCCACGACGTGAGCACCGCAAAGAACCTCGGGGCGAAGCACTCCGAGGGGAGCGTCCTCGTGTTCCTGGACGCCGATATGAGCATAGACCCAAACTGTCTCGAAGTACTCGCCGAAGGCTACAGGAACCCCGAGGTAGTCGGTGTGGCCCTGAAAGTCCTCCCATCAGAGTCGAACCGCCTTGAGACGGCGCTCTACGAGTGCAACAACGTCCTCGCAAGGCTAGGCAACAAGATAGGGTTCCATGAGATAAGCTACTTCTCATGCCACTCCTACAGAAAGGACGCCTTCATGCAGGTCGGAGGCTTCAGAACAGACCTCTACGCCTGTGAGGACCTCGACCTATCCCTCAGGCTCAGGTACACCGGCAAGTACGTCGTCACACAGAGGTCGACTCTCTGGACATCATCACGTCGGCTCAGAGAGTGGTCCCACCACTGGTACCTGTACAAATACATGAAGTACCTCGCTGAGTACTACATCTACGACAAGGTAACCGACTTTTACGACGACCTCTGATAGGCCCCCACTGGCATCTTTATCCGTATCTCCATTACACTCGTTGAACCCTTACTTCGCCCGCCTGTGTGAGTACCCGATTAGGATGTTCGTATCATTCGTCTCCAGCTATCTTCTTGCTTTAGCAGCGACGATCTGGATGACATCTTTGTTCTTCAGGATATGCCCTTCACCTAGGCGCATCTTCGTTTTTGCGTCCACAGCGTGGATAAACGTCTCCCCCAGCTCCGTATGAATTATACTGGCGAACTGTTTCGCCGTTGTACCCTGGGGGACGAGGTGGCAGTCTGGTAGGACCCTCCCCTGGTGGTCAGTGAGCTTCTCAGCGTCCTCAACGGGGTAGACGACTATGGTCTCGAGGAGCTGGAAGAAAGCCGCGTTAAGGGCCTCCTGCAACCCCGTGGAGCCCCACTTGTCGAAGACAATCTCCCTAATGGTCTCAAGGGCCCTTCTCTGCGTGCTTGAGAGCTCCGCTGATTCAGCTATTTCGAAGCCGCTATCCCCAGGCGTATATTTTATCATTCCCGCGTTTGCCGCTCTCCTCAGTGCCAGCTCCGCCTCAGCCATTGTCGGGATAACATGGTACCCCGCTCCCCTCAGTCTTCTCATGTTCTCCTCCGCAGGTCCTTTATCGGCCTTATTCGCAGCAACAATAAGAGGTTTGGAGACCTTCCTAAGGTCGGTTACGAACCTGGAGAGCTCCTCGTCGCTCCATTGAGAAGCCTTATGGCTGTCAAGCCCTAATCGTTGCACGCTCTCAAATATCTGGTACCTGTTTATCCCCAGGCCAGAGAGCTTCACCTCTAGGTGAAGTTCTATCCCCTCCCTCGCCGCCTGGGC
>JAUVYU010000229.1 GCA_030602935.1 Candidatus Bathyarchaeota archaeon
ACCCCGACGGTAAGCATGAGCTTAGCCCAGAAGATCAGGCCGCCGTCGATGCGGCTCAGGCAGAACAGCAGGTCGCACAATAATTATATTAAAAAAGGGGAGTCAGGCCTTCTTGAAGGCTTCCTCCATTATGGCTAAGCCCTTCTCCAGTAACTCGTCCTCTATCGTGAGGGGCGGGTGTAGCCGTATGCAGTTGCTGTACAGACCTGCCTTCAGGGTCAGCAAGCCTGCTCCCAGGCATGTCTTCATGACCTTCGAGGCGGCCTCCGGGTTGGGCTCCTTCGTCTTCCTGTCCTTGACGAGCTCCATGGCGAGCATCGGCCCCTTTCCCCGGACATCGCCGATGACCTCATATCTGTCGTAGAACTCGTCGAGGCGCTTCCGAAGTTTCTTGCCTAGTTTTGCAGCCTGCTCGACGACCTTCTCCCGCTCGATGAGCTCCAGGACCTTGAGGGCCGTGGCGCAGGCTATAGGGTTGCCTCCATATGTCCCGCCGAGGCTTCCTGGGTAGACGTCCTTCATGAGCTCGTCCCTGGCGACGACGGCGCTCAAGGGAAGACCTGATGCAATTGCCTTGGCCATGACCATCAGGTCGGGCTCCACTCCGTAGTGCTCGATAGCCCACATCTTGCCGGTGCGGGCGAAGCCCGTCTGGATCTCGTCGATGATTAGCTTGATGTCATGTGCATCGCAGATCTTCTTGATCTCCTTGAAGTAATCGTCAGGCGGGGCTATGAATCCACCCTCTCCCTGGATGGGCTCGGAGATGATGGCGCCGACCTGGTCAGGCGGGATCTGTGTCTTCAGTACCGACTTCTCGATGTGGTGGACGCAGTGTAGGCTGCAGCCTGGGTACTCCAGGTGGAAGGAACAGCGGTAGCAGTAGGCGAAGGGCGTGAAGTGTACCCCTGGGACGAAGGGTCCGAAGCCGACCTTATAGGGGTCCCACTTCCCCGTGAGGGTAAGGGCCATGTACGAACGCCCGTGGAAGCTGTTCTCGAAGCTGATGATCCCGGGTCGACCCGTATGCTGGCGCACGATCTTAACCGCGTTTTCGACGGCCTCCGAACCACTGTTGAGCAGGATCGCCCTCTTCTTGAAGTTACCCGGGGTGACCTCAGTAAGTTTCTTGGCCAGATCAATGTATGGCTCATAGTTGACAACATGGATGCAGCTGTGGATGAGCTTAGCGGCCTGACGGCTGATGGTCTCGACCACCTCGTCGACGCAGTGGCCGAGGCTTGTGACGCCTATTCCCGACGTGAAGTCGATGTAGACGTTGCCGTCCATGTCTTTCATGACAGCTCCCTTGGATTCTGCGATGGTGATGGGCTGCACAAGGTAGACTCCAGGGGGGATCAGGTCGTTCCTTTTCTCCAACAGGGCCTTGGACTTGGGGCCTGGTGGGGGAGTGACAATGTTAGGAACTTTATCCATTTCAATCTACTAAGCTTTAACCTAATGATTATTAACCGTTTTCCACAAAGATATCTGGAAAATAGGGCCATATGGGCGCTATTACTGTACCTTCTCTTCGCTCTTCGGCTCCTTCACGAACAACAGTATCATTGGGATGACCAGTGCCTCTAATCCCGCTCCCAGGGCAAGGAGGGTGTTAGGGTTGCTTTCGTATAGGTATCCTCCAAGCGCTGGACCCGGTAGGCTGGCTATACCTGTAATGGTGCCCATCAGACCAAGTACTTTCCCTCTGTCCTTCTGTGGGACGATGTCGGTGATGAGGGCCTGCCAGGCGGGTCCTCCCATGTACCCTCCGCCCCTGATCCTTCCCCCCCCGAGGCCTCCGGCTACACCGATCACGGAGTAAGCGGCGAGGAGCTGGTTGAAGTCTTTAATGAGCAGTAGGCTGAGCGAGTCGAATGGTCCTAGGCCTCTGGCCAACAGTATACAGGGCATTCTCCCGAAGCGGTCAGCTATCATGCCGCTGACGAGAAGCAGGGGGGTCGAGATCAAGGTGGCCACAGACTGGAGCATGCCGTACTGGGTGGTTGTAAGGTTGAGTACGTCCACGGCGTAGTAAGATAGGAAGGTCCAGGTCATATTCATGGCGAACCTGGAGATTATGGCGACTCCAAGCATAGCGTAGACGGTCTTATGCTGCCGCTTGAAAGTGGCCAATAGACCATCACTCCAGCTCTTCTCCTTTGATGCCTCAGCTCTCCTCGCTTGGGGGTCGAAAGTCTCCTCGAGGAAGATGGCTCGGACCACGGTGGCGATCAGCGCGGCTACCGTGAACATCATAAGCCCGATCCTGACCCCTTTGGCGACTCCCATTACCTCGAGGTAGTATCCGCTCACAACGGGCATGAAGATCCCTGGGATGGACGTCATCATCCTGTATGCGCCGAACGCTGTACCCCTCCGTTCCTTGGGCAGGGACTCGGCGATCAATGCGCTGAATGCTGGCATGTAGAGGGATGTGGTGGCGTTCAGTATGACTCCTGGAACGACCCACTGCCACGATCTGGCTGTGAAAAGAAAGATTGGGGCGATGACCCTCAGTCCGGTTCCGAATATTATCACCTTCTTCCTGCCTATCCTGTCAGCAAGGATGCCTCCAGGGAGCTGGAAGAGGATGCTGCTCCCGCTCTGGATCGTTGCGAGGAAACCGACTATAATTATGGGCGTGTTCAGCTCATCGATTAGGTACAGCGTCCACCACAGCTGCCAGAGACCGTTGAAGATCTGGTAGAGCATGTTGGTAGTAGATATGGCGAGGACGTTCCTGTTCGAGAAGACCTGTTTCAGTATTGATGCCACTAACATCTACCTGTTTGGGGAGTACCCATTCGCACATTAACAT
>JAUVYU010000121.1 GCA_030602935.1 Candidatus Bathyarchaeota archaeon
CTACGACGAGTCCTACGCTTTATCTCACCCTACAAGAAGGAGGTAGCCTTCGGCACAGTGTTTCTCGGGCTGGTAGTGTTCGCAGACCTCTCCATACCTGGGCTCATCCAGGTGTTAATCGACAACGGCGTGGCAAATCAGGACATGAACGTGATCCTGCGGACGAGCCTGCTCATGATCGGTGCGAGCATTCTCAGCGCGACGCTCTCAATAGCCAACACGTTCTACTCGGTCAGGGCCTCACGCGGCTTCGAGGCCGACCTCAGGGAGGCCCTCTTCAAGAAGGTACAGACTTTCAGCTTCGGGAACCTCGACGACCTCAACACGGGGCAGCTCCTCACGAGGCTGACCAGCGACCTGACCATGGTCCAGATGATCATCTCCATGGGGGTTCGGATGTTCATCCGGGCGCCCCTGATGTTCCTGGGAAGCTTTGGCATAATGTTCGCCACTAACCCAAACCTTGCGACCGTGATACTCGCCCTGCTCCCAGTCACGTTCGTGTTGGTTACATTATTCATACGGAAAGTGAGGCCCCTTTTCACCCAGGTCCAGGAGCGCCTCGACTACCTGAATCAGGTGCTCCAGGAGAACCTCTCAGGGATCCGGGTGGTCAAATCCTTCGTGCGGAGCGACTACGAGAACAGCAGGTTTGAGAAGGCCAACTCGGAGCTCTACGGGACCTCCCTCAAGATGAACCAGTACACCAGCATATTCTTCCCCATAGTCATGGCGCTGATGAACCTGGGCACCGTCGCCATCATCTACTACGGCGGGCTCCAGGTCTCCGTGGGGACGACCTCGGTGGGCCAGATCATGGCCTTCACCAACTACCTGTTCAGCACCATGTTCCCCGTGCTCATGATCTCCATGATGGCGGGGCAGATCTCAGCCGCAAGCGCGTCGGCCTCACGCATCATGGAAGTCCTAGACGCGGTGCCGGAGGTACAGGACAGCCCCGAAGCCATCCAGCTGGACGAGATCCAGGGACGAGTAGTGTTCGAGAACGTGACTTTCAGCTACAGGGACGACGGGGGCGACCCGGTCCTGACCGATATTAGCTTCATCGCTGAGCCCGGCGAGAAGGTGGCCCTGCTCGGGCAGACCGGCTCAGGCAAGTCCAGTCTCATCAACTTGATCCCCCGGTTCTACGATGCGAACGCGGGGCGGGTAACCATCGACGGTTTCGACGTCAAGGACATCAAGATAAGCAAACTCAGGAGCCATATTGGAATCAGCCTCCAAGAGGTGATACTGTTCAGCGGCACCATCAAGGACAACATACGCTACGGGAGCCCCGACGCCACCGAGGAGGAGGTTATCGAGGCGGCCAAGATGGCCCAGGCCCACGAGTTCATCACGGCCTTCCCCGAGGGGTACGACACGTTGGTCGGACAGCGGGGAGTGAACCTGAGCGGAGGTCAGAAGCAGCGCGTGGCAATCGCACGTGCACTGCTCGTGAAGCCGAAGATACTCATACTGGACGACAGCACCAGCGCCGTGGACGTGGAGACCGAGGCCGAGATCGAGAAAGCCCTGGAAACGCTCATGGACGACACGACGAGCTTCATCATCGCCCAGCGGATCAGCACGGTCCTCAAGGCCGACAAGATCCTGGTGCTTGACAACGGCAGGATCGTTGCAGAGGGAAACCACGACGAGCTGATGGAAACGAGCCCCCTCTACCAGGAGATATATGATAGCCAGCTCGGCGAGGGAGGTGTCCAGGCTTGAGCGGAACAGGACGACGGGGAGAACGAGGAGGCAACGAACGGGAGCAGCCCCGGCCTCGACGGATGATGGGCCGTGGGCCCCACGCAATGGGCACCATCGAGAAAGCAAAGGATGCGCGCGGAGCCCTGAACAGGCTCATCAGGTACCTGGGCGACTACAAGATCCATCTCGCAGTCATCGTCCTCCTCACAGCGGTGAGCTCAACTCTAGCTCTTGCGGGGCCTTACCTCATCGGGGTGGCGATCGACACCACGATACTGGTCGGTGACGTGGAGGGGCTCTTGAGGATCTCCCTGATCCTTGCAGGGGTATACCTGTTCAGCGCCCTGGTCTCCATGGCCTCAGGCTGGGTGATGGCCATAATCAGCCAGAGGAGCCTGAAGAAGCTCAGGAAGGAGCTCTTCGAGCACATCCAGACACTGAGCCTCAGCTTCTTCGATAAGCAGATGGCAGGGGACCTGATGAGCCGGCTAACAAACGACATAGACTCAATCGGCAGGGCCATCTCATCGAACGTCACGTCGCTAATCAGGGGCTCCATCACGCTCGTCGGGATCCTCGTGATGATGTTCAGCCTCAACGTCTGGCTGGCCCTTGCCAGCCTCATCGTGTTCCCGATAATGATCGGCCTTACGGCGTTCGTTGGAGGGAAGACGCGAGCGGGATTCATGGACCTCATGACCCAGATGGGCTCCCTGAACAGCATTATGCAGGAGACCATCGCAGGGCAGCGTGTGGTGATAGCCTTCGAACAGCAGGAGTCGGTGAACCGTAAGTTCACAGCGACTAACGACGAGGTTAAGGTCATCAGCATCAAGACGAGCACCTACTCAATGCTGATGATGCCCCTGATGGGGATACTCAGCAACGCCAACATAGCCATCGTGGCCGGCCTGGGCGCCTGGATGACCCTCCAGGGAATGGCGACCTTGGGCCTCATAGCCACCTTCATCACCTACAGCAGGCGGTTCGCTGACCCCTTGCGTCAGCTCAGCAGCATCTACAACAGCATCCAGTCAGCCCTTGCGGGGGCCGAGCGTGTATTCGAGGTGATCGACACCGTACCCGAGCTCACGGACGCGTCCAACGCGATAAGCGTAGACGACTTCGAGGGATACGTCGAGTTCGAGGACGTGGACTTCGAGTATGACCCAGGCGTCCCGGTGCTCAAGGGTGTCAGCCTTAGGGTCGAACCAGGCCAGACCATCGCCCTCGTGGGCCCCACAGGGGCGGGGAAGACGACCATCGTGAACCTGCTCACGAGGTTCTACGACATCAACGACGGCCGCATCAAGATAGACGGCACAGACATCAGGAAGATCAAGAAGGACGACCTTAGACGGCAGCTGGGCATCGTCCTCCAGGACGTGTTCCTGTTCAGCGGCACCGTGATGAACAACATCAGGTACGGCAGGCTGGACGCCACGGACGAGGAGTGCATACGGGCCGCCGAGTACGCAAACGCGGACAGCTTCATACGGCGCCTGCCAAAGGGCTACGAGACCGAGCTCAGTGAGAGGGCTGGCAACATCAGCCAGGGGCAGAGGCAGCTCATTAGCATCGCCAGAGCCCTGGTCGCAGACCCCGCAATACTGGTCCTAGACGAGGCCACGAGCAGCGTCGACACACGCACAGAGATACAGATTCAAGAGGCCTTCCGTAGACTCATGAAGGGGCGGACCAGCTTCGTCATCGCCCACAGGCTCAGCACCATCCGCAGGGCCGACAAGGTTCTGGTCATCAACGACGGCGAGATCATCGAGCGGGGAACCCATGAGGAGCTCCTTGAGAAGAAGGGCTTCTACTACAGGGTCTACATGAGCCAGTTCAAGGGAACCAACGGAGGGGACGTCAAGCCGATCAGACTGATGCCCGCGGAACAGACCGCACCCCAGTTCCCACAGAGGGGCATGCACGGAATGGGCGGAATGCGCGGGATGGGTGGAATGGGAGGCATGCGAGGCATGGGCTCAAGGGGTAATCCGGGAGAAAGAAGCGGCACAGCTGGGCCCGGTGGCCACGGAGGCATGCGCGGTGAGCCCGGTATGCCCGACATGATGGGGAGGATGATGGAGATAGTGGAGACCTTCAGGGAGAAGGGGGCCACATCACCGGAGGGAGCCCTATCACCTGAGGAGCTCGGGTTGCCCCCCATGTTCAGGATGATGATGCAGAGCCCCATGGGCCAGTCCGGGATATTCAGCGAGGTCGACGGAAAATACTACCTCTCAGAGGAAAGACTGAACGACATGCGGGCTCGATTCCAGAACAGATAAAACACCCACGAACCTCCTTTTTCCATCACTAACTTATTCATTATACACCTATGCGAAACCAAAAAGCAGAATTAAATATAAGCGCCGGTTCGATAGACTCCCTGAAGCCCATGAGATACGATCTCGAAGCCATAATGAG
>JAUVYU010000033.1 GCA_030602935.1 Candidatus Bathyarchaeota archaeon
CATCAACGTCATCCGGGAGAAGGTGAAGAACTTCGCCCGCACCGCCGCCATCGCGAGCGAGGTCCCGTTCAAGATACTCATCATGGACGAGGCCGACAGCCTCACCTCCGCGGCCCAGCACGCCCTCCGCCGCACCATGGAGATCTACACCCGTACATGCCGCTTCGTCCTCATCGGCAACTACTCTGAGAACATCATAGAGCCCATCCAGAGCCGCTGCAGCGTCTTCCGGTTCGGCCCCCTCGGCGAGGAGGACTCAAAGGGGTGGATCAAGCATATCGCCGACAACGAGAAGCTCAACCTCCTACCGGAGGGGCTTGAGGCCATCTACGAGGCCTCGATGGGCGACCTCAGGAAGGCCACCAACCTCCTCCAGGCCGCTGCGGCAACCCAGAGCGGGAAGATCGACGACGTGACCATCTACAGCATCCTGGGCAGGGTGAGCCCCGGCAAGGTCCGTGAGCTGATCAACTTGGGGCTCAAAGGAAAGTTTATGGAGGCCCGCGAGGTCCTCCGAGGCCTCCTCATAGACGAGGGGCTTGCCGCCGACGACATCATACGCCTCATCTACTCGGAGGTGCTCAGGCTCAACATCCCTGAGAGGTACAAGGTCAGGCTCTCCAACACCATCGGCGAGATTGACTATCGCCTCACCCAGGGCGCGAGAGCTGAGATACAGCTGAGCGCCCTCGTAGCCAAGCTCGCCATCGTCGGGGAAGAGATAAACGGATGACCGATGAGAACCAGCCGTGGACCTACCGGTTTAGGCCGAGCTGCCAGGCCGAGGTCGTGGGCAACGAGAGGGCGCTGAGCCAGCTCAGGACCTGGGTCAGGTCGTGGGAGAAGGGGATCCCCAAGGAGCGCGCCGCGTTCCTCCACGGCCCCCCGGGCGTGGGGAAGACCTCCTGCGTCGTCGCCCTCGCCAACGACCTGGAATTAGACCTCCTGGAGGTCAACGCCAGCGACTTCAGGACGAAGAAGCGCTTAGAGGGGCTCGTGGGGAGGGCCTCTTTCCAGACAGTCACGATCACGGGTAAGCGCCGTATGATCCTCTTCGACGAGCTGGAGGGGGTGAGCGGACAGCAGGACCGGGGGGGCATAACATCCATCAGAGACATCATCAAGGAGACGAGGATACCCATCGTCCTCATCGCCACATCCCCCGGGGAGAAGTGGCAGGACAAGTTCAGGCCCCTCGTCGACCTCTCAACCCTCATCGAGTTCTCGCCCGTTCCCTTCGGGGCGATAGTGCGCAGGCTCAGGGAGTGCGCGGCGGAGCTGGGTATCTCCGTGGACTTGGAGGTCCTGGAGCACCTCGCGGACAGGTCCCGGGGGGACCTCAGGTCCACCCTCAACGACCTCGAGGCCATCTCCCGAGGCAAGGAGAGAGTCACCCTCCAAGACGTCAAGGGACTGGGGGAGCGGGATAGGAAGGACTACACGCCTGACGCCCTCAACAAGATGTTCTCGGCGAAGAGCCTGAGGGAGGCCCGTAGCGTCATCTCCTCGACACACATCGACTACGACACCCTCTTCGACTGGATCTACGAGAACCTCCCCGTGGTGCTGGACAGCCCCAGGGACCTCGCCAGGGGGATGGAGGCCCTCTCCAGGGCGGACATCCACCAGACTAGGGCGAAGAGGACCCAGGCTTACCGCCTCCTCAAGTACATGTTCAACGAGATGACGGGGGGAGTCGCCCTCTCCAAGCTCTACTCGACTGGGACCGGCCTCCTCAGCCAGGTCAGGGAGAAGACGGCGACCCTCGGATTCCCCCCGGGGGCCTTCACTGTGACGGAGACCAGGGAGGGCATCGAGGTCAAGCCCGTCAAGTACCTGGGGAACGAGTGGCGCAGGGTGAACAATGGCCTCAGGGAGGTCGGGGCCCAGTGGGTCCGGGGAGGCAACGCCTGGCTGATACCCTACTTCAGGCCTCCCCAGCTCGTCTGGAGGTACCGTAGGACGTATCAGAGCCGGAGGAGGAGGAACGAGGTCGCCGCGAAGGTGGCCGAGAGGTGCCACATCTCCTCGAAGGAGGCGGTGGCCGAGGTCATCCCCCTCGTCAAGGTCATGGTCGACGGGGACCCGGGGATGGCGGATGAGATCACGGGCTGGCTGGATCTGGACGACAAACAGTCCAAGTGGCTGAAGAACTGAGGGCCTACTCATCTTTCCTCTTGAGGCTGAAGTAGAGCTCGTCGTACTCCTTCTTGAGGGCTTCGAGCTGGCTCCCCATCTCGGCGTAGAGCTCCTCGAGCTTCCCATGTGAGGCCTGAGCCCCCTTCAGCAGGTCCCCCAGGGGACCCATCTTGTCCTGGGTCACTGGAGGGGCGTCCGTGGCCTGGTTCTCTCTCAGGGTGAGTATCTCGTTTATGACCTCGGAGGGGTTCTCCCTTGTCTCACGGCATAGGATGATGAAGTCGGAGATCTCGACTAGGGCCTGCCTCAGCTCGTCTATGGAGACATGGCTCCTGTGCTCGTCGTCTGCGTCCATCTTCAGTGTCTCCTGGAAGACGTCGAGGCGCTCGTGGATGCCGGTGACGTGCCTCTGGAAGGTGGGTACGCTCTCTGGCTTCAGGATGAAGAGGTACTCCTTGAGCTCGTCGATGAGGTTGGAGACGAGGGAGACCCGCTCGTTGGTCTTCTCCCAGAGCTCCTCGGGGGAGAGCCTATCCACGAAGGTCCCGGTCGTGATGTCGATGGCGATCTCCCTGAGGACTCCCTCGAGCTCGTCTATCCTGTTCCCGAAGCGATGAATCATCTCACACCAATTCAGTAGAAACGACCTCCTCGTTTAAAGGGATTTCCAGCTATTGAGTATGAACCGCCCGTTCAGATCTGGCGCTGGTAACTACTCGTCTGCTTTACTCGACTCACGCTTGGGGTACCCATTGTTCCTACGTCTCTTACCCACGAAAAACGGGTGGATGAACGTGAGGGGGAGGAATAGCCACGTCAGCCTTTCGGGGACGACCATCCCCGGCAGGTCCATGTAGGAGTGTCGGGACTCGGAGTCGTACTCCAGGATGTAGTCGAGGCAGTACCCGTCGTAGATGGAGATGCGAAGACGGATGGTGTGCCCGGCATCGAAGCTGTACTCAGATATGCTGCTCCCGGTGAAGGTGAACTTCTTAGCGTTTCCCCTGAGGTATATGGCGAAGACGTCGGTATTTACCTCCGTCGACGCCCCGTACTCGTCGACATCGAAGATTGTGAAGTTGACGTGCGTCTTGTATTTGGTCTTCCCGGAGGGGAACGAGCCCAGATGGAGCCAGACGACGTACTCCAAAGAGCCCTGGATGCTGTAGCCCTCCTCCAGAGGTCCGTAGAGGTAGAAGTCCCACATATCGACCCAGCCCGGCCAGAAGCCCCCAGAGTACGTGTCTACGCGGGCCGAGATGTCGAGGTCCGTGTACGCCGGGAGGGTCAATATCCGGGTCGTGGAGACGCTGTTCACAGTCACCGGGGTGTCCAAGCCCTCGAAGCTGAGGATGGTCTGTTCGCCGCCTCCCTCAGCTCTGACGGAGAGGATGGTCACGCCCCCCAGGGCAGTCATTACGAGGACCATGGCCATCATGGACACGCTTATTCCCCGCTTCCCGAAAATGAAGTCAGGTAAGACGCTGCTCAACCTGAGGCCTCTTAGCCATTCACCCAGTGACTTCTTTGGAGCCCTCTTGGGTTCGAGGATGAAGGTGTTTGCGATGATCCAGAATGCCATCAGCCAGGCAAGGGTGAGGACGAGGCTGAGGTTGTCATGGAAGGCGATGGCGGGGCCGTATTCCATCTTCAGCAGCAGGAGGGCGGAGGTCACGATACGGAGTAGGTTGACCACCAATACGCCCTGGAGGCCAATGACCGCGCACTTCAGCTTGCTGCCTCTGGAGTGGCTCCCCTGGAGGATCGTTACGAGGGTGAAGGCGAGGAGGACTAGGCTCTGCCACCCGACGCAGTTCCAGCTGAGGTTGAGCTCATAGGGCAGAGTCTCGGTGAATACGAAGAGGGAGCCTCCACTGAACGATGTCTTGACACCGAAGACGTTGAGCAGGATGGAGGCGACCACCCTTGTCATGGATGGGACTATGAACCTCTCTATGAGTGAATACGCGCCCGTCCTCAGGGCGATGTTCGTCATCAGCTCGTTGGCCGTCTGTATATGGGGGAGCGTGGAAAGGCATACGACAGCCGCCCACAGGAGCATATGGGCTGCCTCGCCAGATGTTCTCGATAGAATACCCCGCTCCATATGCAAACCCCACCAAAGGATGTAAAATTAATATTCGGTGAAAACGATCCGTGGTCTAATACCTTCTCCGGCGTAGGGACAGACCCGTCGCCAGTGTCGCCATCAAGAGTATGGCGCTAAACAGCCAGATCAATCTTGGGCCACTTCCATTGCCTTCATGGGGGAGATGAGGGCCCTGTAGTTCTCGATGAAGTCTTCCCCCTTCTCGGTAGTGTAGAACCTGTTCTCCTCGGAGTTCAGCAGTCCACCGTTGGTGAGCCTCTCCAGGTACCTCTTCACGATCTTGAAGTTCAGGTTGGCCTGATAGACTATCTGGGTCTTCCTAGCCCCGCTCTGAGCGACGTTCAGTATATCGGCGCAGATGTCCAAATCGTTCCTTCTCACACGATTCACCTTAATCCAAGCTATTAAGGAATAAAATTCAGATATAAAGCTTCTCTGCAGAATTTAGGAACTATTTTCCATTAATTGGGATAAAGGGATAATATTTCCCCTTTTTAGACACAGATATCCAATTTTGGGAAAGCCTTCCAAAAGTGGAGAAAATGTGGTTTCAGGATACATTTTTCAAAAAGATATGAGTGAACGTTGACCTGTAACGCAGTCATCATAACAGTAAATCCATCATCGAAAACTAGCTCAACCGATACAGGGGGTCGAAGGACGGATCGAGGGGGGCATTCTGCTGCTCCACAAGTGGAAAAAGAAGCATTGACCTCATGCCACTCTTACTACGCCCTCACGGACTGGGCTCCGCTTATTCTTTTTCGAATTGCTCGGAAGCATACAGCACCATACTGTTATCTTCACGTGCCGGGATCAATCAGCTTTACAGGTTAAAGTATTAAGATCACGATTCCCTATCACTTGACTGAAGAATTACGATGTCACGATGAATGCGGGGTCAGGTTTAAAAGACGCACTTCATCATAGCGATAGCGGTAGGTGCTTGGATACATGTCCACAAAAGGGGTGAAACGGGTCATCTATCTTGTCATTGGGACATTGGCCCTGTTCCTGGGCGCTCTGGGCATCTTTCTGCCTGTATTACCCACGACGCCGTTCGTGATACTGGCAGCTGCATGCTATCTAAGGAGTTCCAAGAGGATGCATGCATGGATACTACGTAGCGAACTATTTGGAGAGACCATCGAAAACTTTCAAGCGGGAAGAGGCTTGAAAAGAGATACCAAGATCCGGGCCCTCGTCCTTATGTGGGCCACAATCTCCATCTCAGCGTTCTTCTTCGTGGATCAGCTCATTTTCCGAGGAGCCATGTTTCTTGTAGCCGCTGGAGTCACCGTCTACCTCCTTAGGCTTCCGACTCTGACCTAGCGAATATTAAGCGTGAGTGCTCAAGGCTTCCACCACTGGAATTAAGAAATCCTAAGGTTCTACGTATACGACTCAACTAAGTACATCGAGTTTATTTTGTAGGTTTTCTAGTTCTCAAACGCGTTTTCAATGTCTTGGGGAAAGTTACCGCTTGCTGATTATTCCAGAAAATCTCTGGCAAGGTGATAGTAGACCTTCTGAGTAAGATCCAGCGTTTTAATGCCTACTCTTTCGTTGACTCCGTGGGAAAGGTCATGGACTCCAGTCTCTGGGTCGAATAGGGAGAAACCGTAGACTTCGGCACCCACCTCACGTAGAAATCTGCAATCAGTGGTTGCGGGAAAAATCAACGGAACCAGAGTTGCGTTCGATATCTCGTTTCTCACGGCTTTTTCCATAGCGTCCACGAAGTCTGAACGGGAGGGACTGGAATTACCGATTGACATGAACGGTCCTTCATCGCATGGAAGATCTTCAATTTTGGCCTCCTCAGCTAAAGGACCAAGCGCCTGTCTCAGTTGGGACATAATATACTCATTGTCTTGGCCAGGCAGGGGTCTTATGTCCAAATCGATGGAGGCTTTCTCGGGCACAATGTTCACCTTAACCCCTCCGTTCGCGATGTTCGGCGAGATAGTCATTCTACTGACCGAATACATATACCTGGCAAGCGTCGGAGCTTGGCTCTTAAATCTATTCAGAGTGAGGGGTAGTAGCCAAGGGTTTGTGAACATCAGGTGTTGTACGAAGCCTAATTCTAATCCATCTGCGGTATCTCTGAGGTATTTCGTCGTAATTGGGGGATTATAATTAGAGATGCGAGTGACTGCTTTTGCCATCTTTACTATCGCATTGTCCCGTCCAAAAGGCATGGACCCATGGCCAGATTCTCCTTTGAAAGACATACGTTTCCACGCTAAGCCCTTTTCCCCGGACATGAATGTTATCTTACCGGGAGCGAACGACATTCCGCCTGATTCTGTGACAGCGTAGTCGGTCTTGACAAGCTCTAGATGATTTTTCACCATCCATCCCGCTCCGTATTTTCCTAATGCTTCCTCATCGCAGACCACAAGCAGAATCAAATCCCCTCTCGGTTGAAAATCTTCCTCGTGAAGTCTTATGAAAGCCTGTACTTGAGCTGCAACGATGAAAAGCATGTCCCAGGCTCCGCGACCCCATACATATCCGTCCTTGAAAATGCCTGAAAACGGATCCTCATGCCAGGCATCAACATTTTCTACTGGCACAACATCGACGTGAGCAGGGCCGAACATCAACTTGGGGCCAGAACCAGTCCCCGGAATCCTAGCAACTAGATTTCCTCGGTTGGGAACCGATTCGAAGACTTGACTCTCAATGTCGTGCTCATGTAATATTCTCTGAACTGTTTGTATCGATTTCATTTCATTGCCAGGAGGATTTACACATTTATTCTGAATGAGTTCGGACAGTAAACGTATCG
>JAUVYU010000237.1 GCA_030602935.1 Candidatus Bathyarchaeota archaeon
GAGAGAGCCAGGGAACCCCCTACGCCCGAGATGAGGGAGCGAATGGCGGGCATGAGGGGGATGCGCGGGGGAGGGCGAGGATCCCACGGATCCCAGAGTGGAAAACCGGCGGGTAAAGACTCTGACGACGATTCCAAATCCTAATTTTTCATAATTACTACCTGACAAACGATATCAGAGTGTACCCCCTATATGGATCGAGGGAAGATGTCTGAACCTTCCGGGCTCAAGCCCATGTTCAAAGTATGGCTGGAGACCGACGACGGATTCGTCTTTGGCCCAGGCGTATACAGCCTCCTGAGGAAGGTGGACGAGACGGGGACGCTGAAAGAGGCGGCGGAGTCCCTGAACATGTCCTACAGGTACGCCTGGGGCCTGGTGAAGAAGGCCGAGGGGACCCTCGGGCAGCCCCTCCTTCATACCCACAAGGGAGGGCGGGCAGGAGGAGGGGGGACCGAGCTCACAGAGATTGGACAGCAGTTCCTTGAGGACTTTTCTAAGATAGGCAAGCTCTTCAACATGCTCTCGGAAGACCCCGAGATGCTGGACCGGCTAAGCGATGTCAACTCCCTCGAAGCTGAGATCTCTGAGATAAAGGAGCACGGTGAAACGGCGACGCTGAGCCTCGAGTCGTCTGAGCCGAACACGATCATAATCAGGGTGTCAAGTGACTACCTGACCAAGACGGGTCTAGGAAAGGGGGATAGAGTAAAAGTAGAATATAGGGCCCTTGTTGGTAGAATTACTAAGAGTCATTAGTTTTAGAGGGATACGGCTTCTCTCTGAAGAATCTTGAGATAGGGTTCATACTTTATCTGCATACCTCGACCTTTCTCGGTGATCATGTATAGGCTCCTGATGTCTTCGTTGGATTCATCAGGCTCCAGTTTCTTAAGTAACTCCATCTCGCGGAGTTCCTTGAGGTGATGGTAGACGTTCCTCACGTCACAGTCGTTGAGGTAGATGTAGAACTGCCCCTTGAGGGACTGCCAGATGTTGTAGCCATAGGAGATTTCCTCGGAGTCGCAGTTTTGGCAGACGATGGCCATTATCTTCAGCTTTGTAGAGCCGCAAGTACCCTTAGGTTTCGGCAAGTCTATCCTCGAAACACTTATAAGGAAGGGCACTATATATAATTTACGAATGGGTAAAATATCCATAGTAGGATATTCTATTGATTGAAGCCGGCGCAAGTACCGGCAAGGAGAGAAAGCAATAATGCAAAGAAAGAATGAACTAGGGTGCCCCCGATGCGGGAGCACGAACCTCATCAGGGACCTCGAGGTTGGAGAGGAGGTCTGCGGTGAGTGTGGCCTGGTGGTCTCCGAGGAGATAGTGGACACTGGGCCGGAGTGGAGGGCCTTCACCAGCGCCGAGAAGGCGAGCAGGCCCAGAGTGGGCATGGCCCGATCCTTAACACTATACGACATGGGTCTCTCCACGAGCTTCAAAGGCACGAGGGACGGTAGAGGGAACAAGCTTGACGCAGACACCCAGAGCCGCATGAACAAGCTGAAGAAATACGACAACCGAACGAAGCTGGACGACACCTGGGGGCGGAACCTGAGCATAGCCATGGCTGAGCTGGACAGACTGTCCACGACCCTGCACATCCCCAAGAACGTGAAGGAGCACGCCGCCCTAATCTACAGGAAGGCTCTCAAGGAGGACCTGATCAGAGGCAGGTCCATAGACGCCTTCGTGGCGGCCAGCCTCTACGCAGCGTGCAGGTTCAATAAGGTGCCCAGACCCCTGAAGAACATAAGCAAGGCGAGCACCAGGGAGCACTCCGAGGTATCACGATCCTACCGCCTGCTACTAAGGGAGCTGAACCTCAAGATGCCCGTGGACGACCCCATGAAGTTCGTCCCGGGGATCGCGGCTAAGCTCAAGCTGAGGCACAACACCGAGAGGCACGCCATCGACATACTGAGGAAGGCCCGGAAGAAGCAGGGCCTCTCTGGCAAGGACCCCAGAGGGATCGCGGCTGCGGCCCTCTACATGGCCTGCATTGAGAACGAGGAAAAGAGGATCCAGAAGGACATCGCAGCGGCAGCCGGCACCACTGAGGTCACCCTCAGGAACAGGCTCAGGGGCCTCGAGGACATCCTCAAGGATCCCATCCCGACGCCCGATGAAGCCCTGGCACTACCTCAGGCAAGCTAGGCCTAGGTTAAATAGAGTACGAGAGAACACTAATCTCACTCTTTCTTTATCAGCTTCTCGATCGACGCTCGATAAAAGTTGTACTCCCTCTTTCGACAGCTGCTGCAGAGATACTTCGTCCTCTTCAGGCCCACCCCTATGCGTCGCTCGTTGATCTTCTTCTCCTGGGGTGTGAGAACCCTTCCGCAGACGACGCAGTTGACCTCGGACATATCGAAGACCTTCAGGCCTATATCAGACGTAAGATTATTAATCTGACCTCAATAAAAGGATGCTAGAAGACCATGAACTAGCTGGTTTACGGGAGGCGTTCAAGCAGTCTAGGATCGTCTTCCTGACGACCTTCAGTGATGGGGGGGAGAACAGCAGGCAGATGACCAATCTCAACGAGAACCCATATCAGACGATGTGGTTCCCCACCTACCGGAACACTCAGAAGATCAGGGACATCGAGGAGAACCCCAATGTGCTAATCACGTTCCCGAGCTCGAGAGATGGTGAGTACTACGAGATAGTGGGGAGGGCGGAGTTCGAGGACGACGCAGTGACGGCGCAGAAGTGGAGGTGGTGGTACCTATACTGGCACCC
>JAUVYU010000099.1 GCA_030602935.1 Candidatus Bathyarchaeota archaeon
GTGGATGACATCAGCATCGGCACAGAGATCTTGGGAGAGGAAGGCAACAAGAGGAACGTCTCGACTATTACCATAAAGCTGTCGAAGCCATAGAAGCAGGTTCGAGCCCAGATAACGGAGCAGGAGCGGAACAGAAGCCCCTGAAAACGTACCTCAACTATTCCGCACCAGGTTTATCCCGTTCTTCATACTCGTCAAGCTGTCTCTTCAGCTCAGATGCCAGGTTGTTGCCCGTGAAGGCATCCGCCCTAGCCGCCAAGGCGAGCTTCGCCGCCAGGACACGTGCTGAACGCCCCCGCAGCTTCCTCTTCTTTGAATGCACGAAGGGGTGCTGGAAGATGAGACCGTGCTTGGGGGGCCTCGCCCTCGTCTTCTTAGCCCGGAAAAGAGCCTTCTCCGCGCCCAGGATCTGGACGGCTCCGGAGGGCTTCATTGCGAGCTTTCTCAATCCCCCGCCCCTCTCGATGAGCTTCGCCGCCAGCACAGGGCCAGCGACTTCCGAGAGGTTAGGGGCTACCTCCTGTGCGGTCGAGGAGATGTGCCCTTCGAGCTCCTTCCGGTACTCGTAGAGGGAAAGGAGACGGGAGGCTAAGGCCTGCTGCTGCTCCAGGTCGTCGGGTGACATGGGAGCCCCCATGGAGCCCTGGGCGGCGTTGACGATCCTAATGGCCTTGTCGGGTTTGAACCCCAGGGTAGCTAGAGCGTCGACCTCCAAGCTGGACCTGTCCCCTATTGATTCCACGATACGGGCGTAGGTCTCGTGGCTGTCCACCTGGCGGTCCAGCTCTGGGAAGTGGAGCCCGTACCACTCCCGAAGCTTGCTGGAGAGGACGTTGAGGGTCTTGTCGAGCTCGTTGAGGAGTTGGACCATCTTGGGGATGGCGGCTCCCCGCGCAGACTGGGCCCTCCTCACGGCCCTCTGGGCCCTCTGCATGGAGACCTCGTGGACCACGCCTCGAAGCTTAGCAGCATCATCAACCCATCCGTACTCAACAGCCAAGGCCTCAAGGTTGTCCCTGACGTATTCGCCGGGTCCGGAAGGACCGGAGGTCTCAGTGTCCAGGCCGTACTTGTCAGCGATCGTCTTCGCCAAGGCCTCGTTGGATAGCACGAGCCCCTTGAAGCCCCTCTGCATCAGCTTCTCAACCAGCTCGGCTGCTTCCTTATTCACCTCGCCGTCCCGCTGCCGGTCCAACGCCGCCGCTATCTGCTTGGGGTCCCTGGGATAGAGGACGTGTTCGACGACGCTCTCCCCGGTGACCCCTAGGACCCCGATTATTGTCTCGACGACGTGCACCTTTTTCCCTTCGCTTCCCGATTCGCTCAACCCGTCATTCTCCCAAGGTTTATCAACGATATACGCGAGTAAAGACGGGATGTCCCAATTAAGCTTAGCAGTGAGTATGGCTGGGCTGGAGCTCAGGAACCCCACGATGAACGCCGCCGGGGTCCTGGGCATCTCCGCGCCCCTCCTGAAGAGGATCTACGAGGGAGGAGCCGGGGCCGTGGTGACCAAGAGCCTAGGAGGGCCCCAGAGGATGGGGCACAGCAACCCCACCCTGGTCTCGGTGGAGGGAGGCGCCCTCAACGCCATGGGGCTGCCGAACCCGGGGGCCGAGTACTTCGTGGAGATGATCAGGGAGCTCAAGGGTGATGGAGTTCCCGTGGTTGCGAGCTTCTTCGGGGGATCCATCGAGGAGTTCAGGGATGTGGCCTTGGTCCTCTCCGAGGCGGGGGTCGATGCGTTGGAGGTTAACGTGAGCTGCCCCAACGTCGCCGAGGAGATGGGAATGCTTGGGGCTGACCCGATGAATACTGAGAAGGTGACCGAGGCGGTCAAGGAGGTCGCCAAGTCACCGGTCATAGTTAAGCTATCACCCAATGTCACCGATATCTGCGAGATCGCGAGGGCCGCCGAGCGGGGCGGGGCAGACGCCATCACCGCCGTCAACACCCTCAAGGGGCTGGCGGTCGACGCCGACCTGAGGAGGCCCATCCTCACAAACGTTACGGGGGGCCTCTCGGGACCGGCCCTGAAGCCCGTGGCCCTGAGGTGCGTCTGGGAGATCTACGAGGCGGTGGAGATCCCCATCATCGGGTGCGGGGGCATCTCCAACTGGAGGGACGCGGTGGAGTACCTCCTCTCCGGGGCTACGGCCGTCGAGATCGGGACAGCCGCGATGGATGGGGGATTCGACATCTACGGGAAAATAGCGGAGGGCATCAGGGAATACCTGGTGGAGAACGGTTTCAAGGAGGTGAAGGATATTGTCGGACTGGCGCACGGAGGCTGAGGCCATGAGGGTTGTAAGGCTCACGAAGGTGAAGGAGGAGGCAGGGGACATGAGGAGCCTCCACTTCGCTGACGAGAGATGCTCGGAGGGCGTCCCAGGCCAGTACGTGATGATCTGGAACCCAGCCGCGGAGGAGGTGCCCATGTCCCTGGCGAGCATAGGGGAGGATGGGAATGTGTCGGTCGTCGTACGCCCCGTCGGAGAGTCCACGGAGGCCCTCTGCGGGATGAGCGCGGGCGACAAGATCGGCCTGAGAGGTCCCTTCGGGAACGGCTACGTAGTCCAGGGGAGCTCCCCACTCCTTGTCGCAGGAGGCACAGGAGCAGCTTCACTGAGGCCCCTGGCCGAGGAGATGGTCGCCGAGGGCTTGAAGCCGACGTTCATCCTCGGGGCACGAAGCAAGGATCAGCTCCTCATGACGGAGAGCCTTGTGAGTCTGTTGGGGGAGAACCTCCTCACCACCACGGACGACGGCTCCCACGGCTACCGAGGGTACGCCTCAACGTACGCCGATCAGCTGATGAAGGAGAAGAAGTATGACATGATCTACACGTGTGGACCGGAGATCATGATGGCAGCCGTGTTCCAGGTGGCCGAGGAGCGGGGCATCCCGATGCAGGCGAGCCTCGACAGGTACATCAAATGCGCCGTCGGCCTCTGCGGAAGCTGCGGCCTGGGACCCTACAGGGTCTGCAAAGACGGCCCGGTCTTCAGCTCGGAGCAGCTGAGGGAGGTCCGGAACGAGTTCGGGAAGAGTCGGATGGACCCCTCGGGGCGAGCCATAAAGGTGGACCACTGAGGGCACAGCTGTTATCAAGGGATACACCCTTCCTTCATCCATGGCAACTGGAAAGGCAGAGGTGGATATCCTCTTCGAGTGCTTCTACATGCAACTGGGGGTCACCAAGGGGCATCCGGTGCTCAGCGTCCGCTGGCCTCTCACACCGATGCCCGAGCCCGAGGTGGGGCAGGTCTACGGGGGCCTCACCTTCAACCTGGGGTCCACGAACACGGTCCTCATCCGCGACGAGGGGAAGAAGATCATCGTGGACCCCGGGATCATCCAGCTGGGCAGGTACGGGGCGTTCCAGAAGAGGCTGGCCGAGTTCGACCTCAAACCAGGGGACATAGACACCGTCGTGAACACCCACTGCCACTACGACCACATCGAGGGCAACTACCTGTTCAGGGGGAAATCCCTCTACGTCCACGAGAAGGAGTACGAGTACTGCAGGGAGCTCTACTGGCCCGAATTCGCCGACGCGTTCATGGGCATCATGGACATGAAGAAGATATCAGGCCCCACGAAGCTCAGCGAGAACGTGATGATAATGGAGACCCCCGGCCACACCCCCGGCAGCATCTCCGTGACGGCGGAGACGGCCGAGGGACTGGTGGCCTGCATAGGAGACGCGGCCATCGTCAAGGAGGACTACCTGGAGTTCAGGGCCCCCTCGGTGGTGACCAAGAACATCTCACCGGACGTCTCCATCGCGAGCCTGAAGCGGGTGGCGGCTCTTAAGCCCGTCCTCGTGGTCCCGGGGCACGACGCGGCCTTCGCCCCCGGGGACTGAGAAAGGTTTATAGACCTTGGGGCTGAAGGGGTTGGCGGTGCCTAAATGCCTACACACGGTTCATTGACGAAGGCGGGCAAGGTCCGGGCCCAAACCCCGAAGGTAGAGGGTAGGGAGAGGAAGAGCCTGGCGCCCCGACGCAGGAACAGGAGCAACTACGTCAAGAGGCACCTCGCACCGCCCCGGGGCGGCTTCCGGAGAAGAAGACGCCGCCGCTAACCTCGGTTCAACCCTTTTAATCCCATCATTCTAAGTGATACCCGAGTTGGAACCAGCCCTTAGAGCTCTCGTCGAGAGGCTTCTCGAGCACCCCTCGCCCACCAGGGGCGACGTGGAACGCCTGAAGGTCGAGGTCAGCAGGGAGTACCAACTGGGCAGGATACCCGGAAACTCCGAGATCATCGCGGTTCTAAAACCAGAAGAGGGTGAGGCCCTCATCCCGCTGCTCAGGCGAAAGGCGGTCAGGGCGGCCAGCGGAGTCAACGTTGTTGCGGTCATGACCGAGCCCCGGGCCTGCCCCCACGGACGATGCGCCTACTGTCCCGGCGGCCCTGACGACGGTGTCCCGCAGAGCTACACGGGGCACGAGCCCGCAGCCATGAGGGGCGCCCAGAAC
>JAUVYU010000153.1 GCA_030602935.1 Candidatus Bathyarchaeota archaeon
CTTTTTGATCGAGAATATAGATGTGAGTCCCTGTGGGAGGAACTGAACCTATTATTATAGGCTCTAATTTCCCATTGTTCGACATGAACGACGATCCGAGCACCATCTCCACCAACCTGACGTCATGTCTCTCAGTTAATGGGCTCGCTTCACCTCTTACACTCACTATTTTTCGAATGGAATGCCTCTCAAGGTAGGGATTCCTCAGAATGATGGAAACCACCTGACCAATGGGATATGTATACTTCCCATCCTGTGTGAACTCCATGACGCAGAAATTACCGACTAAGGCCTTCTGGTATGCCTCTTCGGTGACGTCAACGGCTATGGCCGTGTTGCTAGAAGGTGAACCTACAACTCCTATTCTTTCACATTGATGGACTGTTGAATGCATATCCTCCATTATTCGAATCCTCCCTCACTTCGATAGTTGTGAAGAAAAAAGTAAATATCCGAGAAATCAATACCGGGTATCTCCCCAATATCGCTTAAAGATGCGTCTCTCAACGCGTGCAATGAACCATGAACGTTCTTAACGAACATATCCGCGATATGAATCGGATATGGCTCAATGACTCCTGGTATTCTCGACTGATCATATAAGGCGTCTAATAGAACTGAAAGTCTATTTTTATTTCTAGCGACTTCACCTGATATCTCTACTCGAAGTGTTGGATGAGAGACCGATGGTTTGAAATATAATACATATATGTCGTCGAGAGCATCCATGATTTGATCTCTCAAAGAATTGTATTGACCAGGGACTCCATCTAAGTGCAGCCTCCATTTGCCTCCAACGGGCATCTTAACAGGCCCAACGACATCTCCTGCTTTCAACACAAGCGACAATAATCCTTTATCGTTGAATTTTTTAATTTCCTCGTGTCCTATATCGAATTTTTTTAAGTACTCAATAATTTCATTTCTAGAACTATATTTAGGGATGCCAACATAAATCCTATCAATTTTCGGCGTAATGAGAACTTCACAATAATTCTTCAATGTATCGCCTAATCTTTCTTTGTAGTGATTCATGAGCTCTATAGGAACGTTATCTTTCTCAGTCGACTTGTAAATAGCATATAGACCCTGGCTTATTCCAATCAAATACGATATCAGGGAACCATCAAGAAAGACTACGCTATGAGGCGCCTTCAAGGCCAATTCAAGTTCATAAGAGAACATTAACGCTCTACAAAGCGCAGCTGTATCGGTGTGGTGACTAACAGGAAAGATGTTTAAGAGATGTCTGGGTTTCTCCCAAGGCCTCTCTTCTCTAGGAGGCATTAAACCTTCAACAGCAACCGCCGCAATAGCCACCGTATCAATGGATAATTGTTTTATTATGCTATATGTTCCATCGATTCCTACAGTCGTCGGATAGGTTTTCTGTGCCAATAACTCTGCTATGTTTCTAAGAAGACCAATTTCCTTTAGCTTCGACCGAATTGGGTTCTTTAGTTTTGAGATACTCTCAATCTGTATCCGAATTTTAGATATTATTCCATCGGTTTTATTCAACATCTCATCGACTAAAGCTTCAGGCAAGAAATCCAATGCAACTGAGCTATCACTTTCCACAGCATCACCTTAAATATTATTTTATCAAATATATTTAACTAATGGTAAATTAAGTGATACAATAAGGATTGTGGATTTTATATACCTAATCTGTCGGCTAGGAAAAAAGGTGTGAGCGTGTACGGGTCTTCATCTACTCCACGTGCGCGCGCGATTGTTTACAGACCCTCGAAAAGGAGACTTACTCCTGCTCAATTTCTCTTACGTGTATTTGCTGGTCTAATAATAGTTCTACTGGTATCTTGTCCTCTGTTGTATGTGTTCGAGAGATTTCCAGCTTCATCTCCTGGCTTATCAGGAAGATCGCCTTCTCCTCTAGAGGATGCACACCTCCCCTCCATATCATATTGTTCTAGGACGTTAAATCAGGCACATTTTTCCTCATTAGGCTCATTGAAGACTATGAAAAAGGGGATGAGAGGAAGGTCTGCGTGTTCTCTAAGCGCCCTGAATCCACTTCCTGAAGCCCCTGAACTCCAGGAACGCAAGGAGGCCGCCAAGCACGAGGACCGCCCCCGTGAGCACCATCAACCCGCTCCCGCCTGTAACCTGGTCTAATGCGGTCTCCAGTACTCCCCAGAATACTCCCAAGGTTTGGAACGCGATACCGGTTCCCTGGGTAAGGGCCACCCTCACCTCTGCTTTATCAGACGATTTCCTGAAGGAAATATCCTCGTGGGAGTAGCTCATCTGAGCCGGGGAGAGGCTGTAGACGCCGTTGTTCTCCAGCTCTATGGTGTAGGAGATCGTCTCGGACTGACCCGGGTCTATCCTGGGCCAGTACCCTGATGTCGACCCGGACGTGAGGCGCGAGCTCAGGCTGTAACTTGAAATGGTGCCCCCGTCATCGAGCTCGACGTTCATCATGGGGTCGTCGTCGTTGTTCTTGATCGTGACGGTAACCTCGACCCTGCTCCCCTCCTTGACCCGGGCGTCGGAGACCGTCTTCATGAACTTCACATTCAGGGGTAGCGTGAGCCCTGAGACCCCGAGCTCCAGGCTCGACGGGTCTATTGTGCCACCCGGCTCGATGACGGTTACAATCCCTGAGTCGATGAACGACTCGTTGAATAGCCCAGACATTAGGTCGTCCAGGGGCAGCGAGGTCACCAGCTTCATGTTGGGCTCCTCCCCCTCGGGGTCGAAGATGTCCCCCGTGGCGACCAGGAAGTTCGACATATCGGACTCGGCTGAGAAGGTCACCTCGCCCTCAATCCCCAGAAGCCCCAGGAGGTCCAGGGTCTCCCCGTCCTCCTCGTAGGCTATCCCGTCCTCCCAGTACGAGACGCTGCCCGTGAACGTCAGGGGCCCCTCGAAGTCGAGGGGGATGAACTCCTTAATCTCATCTGGGATTGACGCCTCCCCGAGCCTCGAGGTTATCAGGTCAAGGTTGAAGAAGCCGGCTACGAAGGCGGAACCGTCGGCTGACCCCTCGCCCTGCCCCGGTATGAGGGCTCCATTGCTGATCGCCTCGCTGATCAAGTCGGCTAAGCCCCCTTTCTCTGATAGGGCCTCCATGATGCCGTCGGCCATCTCTGAGAAGTCGGCGTCCGTTTGGTACAGCACTATCGAGATCTGGAGGGGGGGCCCGGTGGCGTTCTCGTCCCCCATTACGGGCGGGTTGAAAGTGAACAGCGGGTCCAGATCTATCCCGTACTCGCTTGAGAATGCATCAGAAATAGGCCCTGAGAGTGATTCGGCCTCCTCCGGAAGGATGTCCACATAGATGGCGGCCATCATCGTCTCGGGGATCAGATTGACCATGGAGCCTATCTCCTCCAGCTCCATGCCGAAGCCCTCCAGAATGGACTCGCCCATCCCGTCCCGCGTGAGTATCAGCGCTCCCATGAGGTTCTCAGTAGCCGATCCGCCCCAGTCCATGCCCCCGATAGAGCCTTCAGAGTCGAGGAACACATCGCCTACGTAGGCGGTTCCCCCATCGTCAACGTAGCCCACCATGTTCTCGGAGTAGAACTCGTCGTCGGCTCCGAGGCCGAGGGGGAGGACGGCGGAGAGTGAGGAGAGGACTATAATGAACAAGACGAAGAAGGCCACCGGCTGAACCGGGGCAGCGGGAGGACCCTCACCAGGTCTCGGCTTCCCTCCGAGGCTGAGCCTCAGAGACTCAGACTGGGGAGCAAGCATCACTTCAAGCCTCTTACCGATCTCCACGCCCAGG
>JAUVYU010000169.1 GCA_030602935.1 Candidatus Bathyarchaeota archaeon
AAGAGACAGGGTCCAACGATGACTACTCCGTCTACCTCCCCCTCCACACAGCTCAGGAGCTGCTCGACATGCGGGGGGAGCTGAGCCTCGTCGACGTTGGAGCCCTCTGCAGCGACTGCCCGGTCGAGGACATATCCCAGCAGATAATGGACGCCATCCCCGGGGTGAGGGCCTCCCCCGTGAAGCAGGCCGTGGAGACGAGGATGGAGGTCGTCCAGCAGACGGCGAGGTTCAGCCTCATGATGGCCTCCGTGGTCCTGGTGGCGGGGTGCGCCGGGGTCATGAACACAATGGTCTCCTCGGTCCACGAGAGGAGGAGGGAGATAGGGGTCTTCATGAGCCTGGGGGCGGACGACGTGTACATCTACAGGATGTTCCTGTTCGAGTCCGTGATCCTGGGGCTGGTAGGGGGAGTGCTGGGGGCCGGGCTCGGCCTAGCCTCCTCCATTCTGCTGGGGCCGTTCATACTGACCTCCCCGATAAGCCTAGGGAACGTCCCCACGTTCATTGTGCCCCTGGCTGTGGCCCTGTCGGTCATGGCCTGCCTGGTGTCGAGCCTCTACCCCACCTGGAGGGCGACGAAGATAGACCCCGTGAGCGCGCTGAAGGCGGTATAGGTTATGATAGAGATCAAAAACGTCACCAAGAGCTACGAGATGGGGGACGAAAACGTCCTCGCCCTTGATGGCGTGACTCTCACGGTCGAGGAGGGTGACTTCCTGGCCGTGACGGGGCCCAGTGGAAGCGGGAAGTCGACGCTGCTCTTCACCATGGGGGGGCTGCTGACGCCGACGAAGGGCGCGGTCTCCGTCAGGGACACGGACATCTACGGCCTTCATCCCAGGGAGAGGGCCCAGTTCAGGAGGGAGAACATCGGGTTCATCTTCCAGACCTTCGAGCTCCTCCCCTACCTCACAGCCCTGGAGAACGTGATGCTACCCCTCTCCATCGCTGGAATCGACTCCGTTGAACAGCGCGAGCGAGCGCTGGAGGGACTCAGCAGGGTCGGCCTTGCCAAGAGGGTGGGTCATAAGCCCTTGGAGCTCAGCGGCGGGGAGCAGCAGCGGGTCTCCATTGCACGGGGCATCGTGAACGAACCGGACATACTGCTTGCGGACGAGCCCACCGGGAACCTGGACAGGAAGACCGGGGACGGGATAATAGACCTCCTCAGGGGGCTCAACGAAAGAGACGGACAGACGATCGTGATCGTCACTCACGACACGTCCACTGCCGAGGAGGCAAACAGGGTCATCAACATGATCGATGGCCGAGTGGTGACGAGAACAGAGTGAAAACGAGGAACAAAAGATGAGTAAGAATAGAAGGAGTAGAAAAGCGAAAAAGAAGCCAGAGCGGAAGTCGTACAAGCGCTACGCGGTCGTGGCAGCCATAGCCATCGCCTGGGTCGGATACTGGGCCCTGGTGAACCTCTCCGAAGGAGGGCTTAGAAACTACCCCAAGCTCGTAGAGGGAGTCTTCTACACAAACCCGACCGTGTCGGATGATGGCACCAGGGTCTCCATACACAACAGCTTCGTGGAGGAATACAAGCTGGTATACATCGATATCAGGCTGGAGGAGCCCCTGGAGGAGCTGGTCTACCAGGGACGCACGATCCCCCTGGAATGGTACAGGGACGGAGAGTACCTGCCACTGGTGGTCATCTCAACCCCCAAGGGGGAGACGATCACAGGGATCAGGGTCTGCGAGCCATGCGGGTCCTTCGACTTCCACATAATCGACAAGAAGTACCTTGACTGCGACGCCTGCCACACAAGATGGGACATCGAGACCCTTGACGGGATATCGGGCGGATGCATCGATTATCCCCCACCGGGGCTCACGTCAACAGTAGGCGACCTTGTCGAGATATACGTCTCCTTGAGCGGGGCCAAGCTCGTGGCCTAATCAGGAGACCTCTCCTCCAGGTAGAGAGGCCACCCCCTTTTTTATAGTAATCTTGATTCAGGTCAGGCTCAGCCGTTCACGAAGAGGACCTTACCCCCTTTCTTGGAGATGGCTACCTCAAATGCCTCCTCGGCCTCGTCCAGTGAAAACCTGTGGGTGATGATGTCCCGTGCGTTCACGGCGCCGCTCTCAAGGAGCCCGATGGCCTCCGGGAAGTTCACGGGCCTCGCATCGTAGGCGCCGGCGAGCGTGATCTCCCTCCTCACGATGTGAGTCATGGGCAGCTCGACGTCACCGGGGAAGATGCCCACAACGGTCACGTGGCCCCTCTTCCTCACGAGCTGGACGGCCTGACGCAGGGCAGACGCCGCTCCGACGGCGACGAAGGCGATGTCGGCCCCGGACGCCCCGGTCATACCCATGACCTTCTCCACCAGATCCTCCTCCTCAACGTTCACAGTATCGAACCCCAGACCCTCAGCGATCCTGAACCTCTCGGTGTCGACGCCGATCCCCGTCAGGAGCACCCGCGCCCCCGCCAGCCTGAGTAACTGGGCCGAGAAGAGGCCGATGGGCCCTATCCCCTGGACCACGGCGAGGTCCCCCGGGCTGATGGGAGTGATGTCCCTCACGAAGTGGAGGGTGTTTACAAGGGGCTCCACGACGGTGGCCTCCTCGAAGGACATGCCCCCGGGTATCCTGTGCAGCAGCTCGTGGGGGACTGCCACGTACTCGGCGAAGCCGCCGTCCGTGTGGATTCCGAACAGCGTGGAGCCCACGCAGAGGTTGCTCATACCCTCGAGACAATAACGACATGAGCCGCAGGCCTTCACGGACTCGCTGAGGACACGGTCGCCGACGCTGTAACCCTCCACTCCCGAACCGGCCTCAGCGATCTCCCCCGCGAACTCGTGGCCCATGACGACGGGCAGCTTCATCTCCGAGTACGCCGGCGTGTAATAGTAGATCCCGAGGTCGCTCCCGCAGATGGCGGCAGCCCTGACCTTGATCAACACCTCACCTACGCCAACCTCGGGGACGGGCAGATCGACGACCTCGACATCCGGCTCCGGCCTGCTCTTAACGATAGCCTTCAAGGGCACCCCTCTGACCTCTTCAGTCTCCAGAGCGTCTTAACTCTTTTCCGTGGAACACTTACAGGTAGTTAGGAGAGTACTCTGGAGACGACACCATGAAGCGCCTCGGTCTCATCGTGAACCCCGTGGCCGGGATGGGAGGAAGGGTCGGGCTGAAGGGAAGCGACGGAGAAGCTATCATAAAACGAGCCGTTGAGCTCGGAGCCGTCAAGCTCTCCCCGGGGAGGGCGGTCGAGGCGCTCCGGAGGATCGCAAGAGTCCAAGAACAGGTCGAGATCATCACTTATCCCGGCGAGATGGGGGAGGACGAGGCGAGGGAGGCAGGGCTCCAGCCCACGGTGATAGGCTCCATCGCCCATAATAGCACCACGAGAGAGGACACCATCGAGGCCGCGAGGACGATGGCTGAGATGGGGGTGGACCTCATCATGTTCGCGGTGGGCGACGGGACGGCC
>JAUVYU010000050.1 GCA_030602935.1 Candidatus Bathyarchaeota archaeon
CGCCCATGAGGAGTGGGGCTCCTTCGTCGACATCAAGGTCAACGCCCTGGAGCGGCTGGAGGTCGAGGCCGCCAAGAAGGCCAAGGGGGTGGTCCTCCTCTCCAGCGTCACGGACCCCTACCAGCCCGTGGAGAAGAAGTACGAGCTGACCAGGGGCTCCCTGAAGATTCTCCTTGAGCACCAGTTCCCGGTCTCCGTCCTCACAAAGTCCGACCTCGTCCTCAGGGACTTGGACCTGCTGAGGCAGTTCGACAGGTGCGATGTGGGGTTCACGATCACGGCCTACGACGACCGGGTCAGGAGGGTCTTCGAACCCGGGGCGTCGCCGGTGGAGGCCAGGCTCGACGCCCTGAAGAGGGTGAGCGACGAGGGCATCACGACCTGGGCCTTCCTCGCGCCCATCCTGCCATACCTCTCGGAGGAGGGGCTCGACGACCTCCTCGACGAGCTGGCCTCAAGCGTCAACCACGTCCTGGTGGACAGGCTGAACATAAAGTCGGGGAACATGCCCCAGATCAGGAGGGCGCTGTCGGAGGGCTACCCAGACCTCCAGCCCCTGTTCGAGGCGGCGGTGGGTAAGGAGTCTGGCTACTACGCCAAGTTCAAGCGGGAGGTATCCGCCAAGTGCCGGGTCCGCGGGATCCCCTGCGACATCATTTACTGAGAAGGGGATCAAGGAAATACGTCATATAGGTGAGGTTCAGCGCAAGGACTCAGCGCTGTCGCCTGTAATCCGGTCATCAAGGGCTACTTGCGAACCTTCTTGACTTTGTAGACAGTCTTCCCGTTCTTCTTGGTCTTATACCGGGTGAGAATCCAGCCACCATTCTTGACGGACTTGCCCATGTTAGGCGTGAAATCGTTTAGTGGTAAATATTAGTAATATGGATGTGTGATACCTCTTAGAGACTCATTACTTCTGCAGCTGTAGTTTACTTGTTGAAGGCCTTCTCGTCTATCTCCACATCGTGTCCATCCGGGTCCTTGAAGAAAACGATCCTGGAGCCGTCGCCGAGGGTCATCTCCCGCAGCTCCAGCCCCTTCTCCTTCAGGCGGCTCACCATGCCGTCGAAGTCGTCGGTGGTGTAGGCCAGGTGGCTCCAGCTTCCGCTGGGGGCCTCGGGCGGCTCGGCGCGCTGAACGATCTCAAGGAGGCTGTCACCCAGGTCGAGGAAGGCGATCTTGGTGGCCCCGAAGTCTAGTTTGCTGTGCTCCGGGAAGCCAAATAACTCGCTGTAGAACTTCATGGACCTCTCCAGGTCCTTGACGTAGATGCCTACGTGGTCCAACGACGCCTTCATCGCTCATTCGCCTCTGTGCTTGAGCTCTGACTGGGCCGCGGCCAGCCGGGCGATGGGCACCCTGTAGGGGCTGCAGGAGACGTAGTCGAGGCCGATGATGTGGCAGAACTCGATGCTGTGGGGGTCTCCGCCGTGCTCGCCGCAGATGCCTATCTCCAGCTCGGGGTTGGTCTCCCTCCCCTTCTTGACGCAGATCTCCATGAGCTGGCCTACGCCCTCCCAGTCCAGCTGCTGGAACGGGTTCGCCGGTAGGAGGCCCCTCTCCACGAAGTTGAGGAGGAACTTCCCCTCTGCGTCGTCCCTGGAGAGGCCGAAGGTCATCTGGGTGAGGTCGTTGGTGCCGAAGCTGAAGAAGTCGGATGCCTCGGCTATCTTGTCGGCGGTCAGCGCGGCCCGGGGTATCTCTATCATGGTGCCGAACATGTAGGGGAGGTCCATGCCCTTCTCCTCCATCACCTCCCTGGCCACCCGTTCCAGCTTCGCCCGCTCCGCCTGGAGCTCGTTGACGTGGCAGGTCAGCGGGATCATGACCTCGGGGTGGACGTCGACGCCCTTCGCCGCCATGTTGCAGGCGGCCTCGAATATGGCCCTGGTCTGCATCTCCGTGAGGCCCGGGTACATGAGACCCGCTCTGCAGCCCCTGAGGCCCAGCATGGGGTTTGTCTCCCACATGCTCTCCACGACCATGAGGATCTTCTCCTTCGCCTCTAGCTCCTCTGGGTCCTCGCCGGTGCACCTGAGCTTCGTGACCTCCACGATGAGCTCCTCCCTGGGGGGCAGGAACTCGTGCATCGGGGGGTCGATGAGGCGGACGATGACGGGGAGGCCGTCCATGGCCTCGAAGATGCCCTCGAAGTCCTTCCTCTGGAAGGGGAGGATCGCGTCCAGCGCCGCTCTGTACTCCTTGACGGCTGGGTTGCCGTCGGCTTCCTTCATGAGGCCTGCGAGCTCCTCCTTCAGCGCCTCGTCGTCTGGGCTGAGCTCGAGGCTGTTCTCCAAGTCAGCGATCCTCCTGAGGATCGGCGCGGCGGTGTCTGACTGGAGGATCATCTTGACGATGTTCTCCCTCCGGCTTATCTCCTCCCCTTCTTGGTCGAAGAACATGTGCTCCGTCCTGCAGAGGCCTATGCCCTCGGCGCCGAATAGGCGGGCCCTTGCAGCGTCCTCGGGGTTGTCGGCGTTCGTCCTGACGCCTAGCCTGCGGACCTCGTCGGCCCAGAGCAGCGCCTGCTGGAGCTCCTTCTCCTCATCGATGTTTGGGATCATCGTCTCGATCACTCCGGCGTATACCTCGCCGGTGGCCCCGTCGATGGATATCCAGTCGCCCTCACTGAACTTCCTGCCTTTCACGGTGAACGAGTTGTCCTGGGAGTTGATCCTGATCTCCTCGGCTCCCGCGACGCATGGCTTTCCCCAGCCCCTGGCGACCACCGCTGCGTGGGAGGTCCCGCCGCCATGCTGGGTGAGGAATCCTTTGGAGACGATCATGCCGTTGACGTCGTCGGGGGTCGTCTCGGGTCTAACCATGATTACGCTCTCCCCGGCCTTCCCCCTCTCCTCCGCCCTGTCGGCGTTGAAGATGGCTATGCCCGAGGCGGCGCCCGGTGAGGCGTTTAACCCCACGGTGAGCAGGTCTCCCCTTGCCTCGGCGGCCTTCTTGGATGCGGGGTTGAACTGGGGGTGGAGGAGCTGGTCGATGTTGTCGGGCGTGATCCTCATGAGGGCGGTCTCCTTGTCGATGAGCCCCTCGTTGACCATGTCCACGGCTGTCTTGATGGCGGCCTTGGCGGTCCTCTTGCCCGTGCGGGTCTGCAGGATGTAGAGGACCCCCTTCTCGATGGTGAACTCAAGGTCCTGCATATCCGTATAGTGGGACTCAAGGGTCTCCGCAATGCCACCCAGCTCCTTGTAGAGGTCTGGCTGCTCCTTGTCTAGGTCCGCGAGCTTGAGGGGGGTCCTGATGCCTGCGACTACGTCCTCCCCCTGGGCGTTTAACAGGAACTCCCCGAAGAGCTCCTTCTCGCCGTTCCCGGGGTCCCGCGTGAACATGACGCCGCTGCCAGAGTCCCAGCCCATGTTCCCGAAGACCATGAGCTGTATGTTGCATGCCGTGCCCATGTCGTCGGGGATGCCCTCGGCCTTCCTGTAGGTGATCGCCCGGGGGATGTTCCAGGAGTTGAAGACAGCTGCAATAGATCTCTTCAGCTGTTCCATCGGGTCCACCGGGAAGGGGTGGCCCAGCTCCTCGGCGTAGACGGCTTTCATGCCCTCCACAGTCCGCTTCAGGCCGTCGACGCTGAGGTCGGTGTCCCCTTCTACGCCCTCCCTCTCCTTCTCCGCCTTGTGGACGTCGTCGAACTTGGCCCTCTCTCGGTGCATGACGACGTCCCCGAACATGGTGATGAGGCGTCTATAGGCGTCGTAGACGAACCACTCGTCCCCTGTGAGTTTGATGAGGCCCTGGGCCGTGTCGTCGTTGAGGCCGAGGTTGAGGACGGTATCCATCATGCCGGGCATGGAGATGGGTGCGCCGCTCCTCACGGAGACCAGCAGGGGGCTCTCCACATCTCCGAACCGCTTCCCCGTCTTCCCCTCGAGTATCTCTACGTGCTCGAGCACCTCCTCCCAGAGGCCCTCGGGGAACTCGCCCCCCGCCTCGAAGAAGTCGTTGCATGTGCTCGTTGTGATCGTGAATCCGGGCGGGACCCTGAGGCCTATGTTGGTCATCTCAGATAGGTTTGCGCCCTTCCCCCCGAGGAGGGATTTCATCTCCTTGTTTCCTTCGCCGAAGGCGTAGACCCGTTTAACCATTTTGAAATTCTCCTGATGGAATGAATTCAATTGGGGTTGTTCATAAGTTTACCCGTATAGACCTGTCCGGATGGGGATCGTGTTGGGAAAGAATTTTCTGTAGTACGACGTAGTAGATGTGAATTGCGTTGGTCGACGTTGACAGGCTCAAGGCGACTGTGAGAGAGGCCGTCGAGGAGCAGAGGGCGCGCCTCCACGAGATAAGCAGGGTCCTCTACGAGAACCCCGAGCTGGGGAGCGAGGAGTTCAAGTCGGCGGAATTGCTCACATACGAGTTGGAGAGCCACGGTTTCCAGGTCGAGAGGCAGCTCCACGGGATACCCACAGCATTCTGCGCCACATACAAGGGCAAGACCGAGGGGCCGAGGGTCGCCGTCATAGCGGAGTACGACGCCCTCCCGGGGGTGGGGCATGGGTGCGGCCACAACCTCATCTCCGCGGCGGCTGTGGGGGCGGGAGTCGCCGCGAGCAGGGTCATGGAGCAGCTTGACGGGGAGGTTCTGGTCGTCGGGACCCCCGCCGAGGAGGGGATGGGACCCAGCGCCGGGAGCAAGGTCATATTGGCCAGGAAGGGCTTCTGGGACGGCATCGACGCGGCGATGATGTGCCATCCCTCGAGCATTTACGGCGTGGGCACCCGCCTGCTGGGGATCTGGAGGATCTCCATGGAGTTCGAGGGGCAGACCGCCCACACGGCCGTGGGCCCCCACAGCGGGGTGAACGCCCTCAACGCTGCGACACTGGCCTACATCGGGACCCACATGCTGAGGCAGGAGGCTCGGCGGGATGCCAACGTCGTCATCAGCGGGATAATCACCGAGGGGGGGCTCGCATCCAACATCATCCCGGACAGGGCTGTCTGCAACTTCGGGGTCAGGAGCAGCGACGAGGCTTACCTTGAGGAGATGGTGGAGAAGGTGGCCAGGTGCGCCGAGGGGGCCGCCCTCGCCACGGGGGCCAGGGTGAAGGTCACCAGTAGGAGGGTCTACAGCAGCAAGAAGCAGAACCCACCTCTCATCGATGTCCTGTGGGGGAACTATGCCTCCCAGGGTCTGGAGATCGAGGACTGGAGGGAGACCTACATGGGCATGCCATTGGCCTCGTCCGATTTCGGTGACGTGTCCCATGTCATCCCCGTCGTGAGCTCCAATATCAAGGTCGGTGAGTCGGGGCTTCCCGGTCACAGCGTCCAGATGGCTGATGCCACCATGACGGAGCAGGGGCAGGAGGCCATGATGGTGGGGGCGAAGGCGCTGGGCATGACTCTGGTGGAGCTCCTCGCTGCCCCGGAGAAGCTGAAGGCTGCGAAGGAGTACTTCGACGCCAACTGAGGGCCGCCATCTTCCCGAGTGTACCTAGTAAAACATTTAGACGCAACCACGAAGTATACGGTGACGACCTGGAGGAATCAGGACGCGAATACTCCTCGTGGCCTCTTCCGACTCGGAGGAGGCGGAGAACACCCTGACGGGGCTCGCCGACGCAGCGCTCTCCAGGGGTCACGAGGTCACCCTGTTCTTCAGCGACAGATCTGTGAGGCTCCTGGTTCCCAGAGATGAAAAGGACTACACTGAATTCAGTTCTCGTGGATCTCGCCTCCTCGTCTGCAGGACGAGCGCCGTCGCCAGTGGGGTGCCTTCCTTGGGAGGGTTCATCGAGGGGGTGGAGATGAGCAGCCTCGGGGAGCTCGTGGACCTGATGGATGACCACGACAGGATGATCTTCGTAGGGGGGGATGACCGGTAGCGAGCCTCATGGTGATCTTCAGCCGGGGCGAGGGCTCACACAGGGTGGAGGAGGGGCTCAGGCTGGTCGCTGCGATGCTGGGGATGGACCAGCCTCCTATCATAGTCTTCGTGGACGACGGGGTGGGGGTGCTGAGGGAGGGAGCGTTGAAGGACGCCCTGATGAGGGACTACCTCACCACGGCCTCCGACCTCACGGGGCTCTATGCCCTCGAGGCCTCCATGGATGAGGTAGACCCAGGGCTGGACGTGACGCCCGTGACCGCTGACGAGCTCGCGGAGATGATGGGGGAGTGCAAGGCAATGGTGGCCTACTAGGAGGGCGATGTGTGGGCACTCTTTTCGTAGTTGGGAGACC
>JAUVYU010000084.1 GCA_030602935.1 Candidatus Bathyarchaeota archaeon
TCACCAAATTCACCAACGCCGAGAGTGCATGACCCAGAGGCAGGAAGCCAAAATTTTCGCCTCGCACATATCCGCGCGTTGCTGAAATCAGGGATACAATTTAATGGCCTGTCCCCCACCATATGATCATGGTCAAAGCAGCGATCCTCGAAGGCGTCGAGAAGCTCAAGATAGTGGACTACCCTGAGCCAGAGGTCGAGCCCAACGCCCTCATCCTGAAGACAGAGCTCTGCGGCGTCTGCGGCACCGACATGCATTTCTACGCCGGCAACATGGCGATACCCTTCCCCGTAATTCCCGGCCACGAGTTCGTCGGGATCATCGACGAGATCGGGGAAAAGGCTACCTCCATGGAGGTCAAGGGGAAGCCCCTCGCCGAGGGGGACCGCGTCGTGGTCGTCCCCGGAACCAACAGGTTCTGCGGAGAATGCTATTTCTGCAGGTTCATGCCTCACAAGCCCACCCTCTGCACAAACAGAAGGGTCCTCGGAGTCAACGTGACCAGCGCCGAGCCACCCCACCTCCTCGGCGGATGGGCGGAGAAGATCTACGTCGACGCAGAGCACTTCTGGGTCTACAAGGTGCCGGACGAGGTGCCACCCGAGGTCGCCGTCCTCACCGAGCCTATGGCGGTCAGCAGCAGGGCCTTCGAGAGGGCCTACGCCCCGGGGCTCCCGACCTTTGGGGAGGGATTCGGGGTGGGCGGGACCGTCGCCGTGCAGGGCGCAGGGGCCATAGGGCTCTTAACTGTCGCCACGGCTAAGATGGCCGGAGCCGGGAAGATCATGGTCATCGATATGGTGGACGAGAGGCTTAAGATGGCTGAACGGCTCGGGGCAGACGACGTCATCGACATGAGGGTTTACACGACGTCAGCGGAGAGGGTCGAGGAGGTGAACCGGCTCACCAACGGGCTGGGGGCAGACGTGGTGGTGGAGTGCGTGGGCGTGCCCGCCGCCGTCCCCGAGGGGATAGACATGACCCGCCGTGGGGGCAAGTTCGTCGAGGTGGGCCACTACACGGACCCGGGAACCGTCCCGGTGAACCCCCACACCATCTGCTTCAAGGACATGGACGTCCTGGGGAGCTGGACCTACCCGCCGACCCAGTTCGGAACAGTCCTGGAGCTCATGAGGCAGAGCATGGGCAGGCTGCCCCTCGACGAGGTGGTGACCAAGGTGTACGGCGTGGACGAGGCTCAGACGGCGATGGACGACCTCAAGGCCCGGAAGGGCATCAAGCTGGCAATCAGCGGCTAGCTTCGTTCCCCCTTTCATTATAAAGAATGTCTCATCTCAAAGTGAAGCCTTGTAAGTGTTATATCGTAAGGGGGGCAACCTCCCTATGACCTAACTTGAATCTTCCATTCCACATCGTGGACGTCTTCGCCGAGGAGAAGTACGCCGGCAACCAGCTCGCCGTGTTCAGGGACGACGAGGGGCTGCCGGGGGAGCTGATGCAGCGCATCGCGAAGGAGATGAACTTCCAGGAGTCCACCTTCATCACAGGGGCCGACCTTGACAGCCTGGTCTTCAAGGTCCGCATATTCACCAAGGAGAGGGAGCTCCCCTTCGCCGGCCACCCGACCCTGGGCACCGCCTACGTCATCCAGAAGGCCATCGTCGAGAGGCAGGTGGAGAAGGTCACCCTCGACCTCAAGGCGGGGATGATACCCGTCACCTTCAGCTACGTGGACGGCGAGGCTGACGTCCTATGGATGAAGCAGCTCAACCCCGTCTTCGGGGAGACCCACCCACCGGAGCCCATCGCCGAGTTCCTGGGGCTGGAACCTGAGGACATCGACACGGACTGGCTCATCCAGGAGGTCTCCACGGGGGTGCCCTTCTTCATGATACCCCTTAGGACCAGGGACGCAGTAGTGAGGACCAAGATAAATAGGGAGAAGCTTGCCGCCTACACCCAAGGAACCGAGGCTAAAGCTCCACTGGTGTTCTGCCGCGAACCCGTATACCCGGAGAACCACCTCAAGGTCCGTATGATCGGGTCGACAGGGGAGGACCCGGCCACGGGGAGCGCCAACGGCTGCCTGGCGGGCTACCTGGCGAAGCACAGGTACTTCGGGGGCCCCAAGGTGGACGTCAGGGTCGAGCAGGGGTACGAGATCGGGCGCCCCAGCCTCCTCTACCTGAGGTCCGAGGACAGGGGGGAGGAGGTCGACGTCTACGTCGGCGGCAAAAACGTCATGGTCGCCAAAGGAGAATTCATCTAATCCCCTGGCTTAGAGAGGCTCACAGGTCAAGTTCGGGGCTTACCTGTGCCTGTTCAGGTAGGCCTTGAGGCGTCCCAGCCCCTCGCTCATCACGTCGAAGTTGTTCCCGTAGCCAATGCGGATGTGGTCGCTCATCTCGAAGCAGTCCCCGGGGACCAGGAAGGTGCTCTCCTCCTCGATGAGATCCTTGCAGAGCTCCTCCGCCGTGACGTCCAGGTGGTGCCTCATGAAGCCAACGCTCCCCGCCCTCGGGGGGACCCAGTCGAGCAGGGGCTCCTCCTCGAGCCATCTGCCCAGGAGCCTGTGGTTCTCCCGCACTATGGCGTTGTTCCTCTCGAGAATCGCGGCGATGTGCTCCATGGCCAGGGCTGCCAAGGCCTCGTCGATCATCCCCTTGCTGATGGTCGTGTAGTCCCTGTGGAGCTTGCACTCGTGGATGACCTCGCTGCCGGCGGTGATCCAGCCCAGCCTGAGGCCTGTGAGGCTGATGGACTTACTGAAGCTCCCCGTGGCGACCCCCTTCTCGTAGATGTCCACGACGGAGGGCGTGTTGTCTCCCTCTTTGATGTAGAGCCCCCGGTAGGCCTCGTCGCTGAGAACGTAGGCTCCGGCGTCGTCGGCGACCTCGCAGATCGCCTTGAGGAGCCCCCCGGCGATGAGGCTCCCCGTGGGGTTGTTGGGGTTGTTGATCACTATCATCTTGGTCTTGCCGTCGACGAGCTCCTTGAGCTCCTCCAGGTCCGGCAGCCACCCGCTCTCGGGCCTCAGGTACAGCCGCTTCACCTCGGCCCCGAAGCCTTTCGCTACGCTGTGGAGCTGCTGGTAGGTGGGGAAGACGGAGATGACGGTGTCCCCGGGCTCCACCAGGCTGTAGAAGGCGTTGAAGTTGGCCTCGATGGCGCCCCCGGTGACCAGGATGTCCTCGGGGTTCACGCTGTCGTAGAGGCAGGATATCCCTCCCCGGAGCTCGGGGTTGCCCTCAATGTAGCCGTACGTGAGGGGGGTGTCCATCATCTCCTCGAGGAAGTCCTCCTGCCCAACGAACTCCAGGAACCCCCTCAGCGTGAAGGGCTCCACGCAGGTCTCGGCCAGGTTGACCTCGACGTCGTGCTCGTACTCGTTCATCCACCTCTCGACTAGGAACTCATCGACCCTCAAATGCACACACCTCGACACAACGTATTATGTCGATGAGCTAACTAAGTTTTCTTATAGGTGGCATAAATCCTTCGCAGTGCATCCCCAAGGGCTGATAAACCCCCGGCTCAGCGACCCCAAGCTACTCCACGGCCACAAGGTTGGGATTTGGTACCTCTGGGGACTCTCTGTACAAGCTCTCATCGTCAGGGGAGGCCAAGTTACGCTCAAGGAAGTCCCTTATGGGCCTCAGCTTCGAGATCTCGACTGGCTCCTCCCTGCAGGGCGTGATGTGGCACCCCCCGGGGATGATCCGGAACTCGATGTTCCCCCGCCTCTCGGTACCCCCGTAACGCTGCTTGGAGGCCCGCACGACCGAATCGTTCTCCCCGAATGAGACCAGAACAGGCCTGCCCCAGGTGCTGAACCGGTCAATATAGTTTATCAGAAAGTCGATCGAGTCCAGGAAGTAGCTGAACTCGTACTCAAGGCTGTAGTGGTCCCCGCCGTATTCATCGCGCTTCATCATGACGTTGTAGAAGTACTCACGGGTCTCCTCGTCGAAGAACTTTGAAAAATCGTCGACGGAGACCATCCGATGCCTCAGGAAGCCAATCTTCAGAATTCCGCTCATGTACTTCAGATATCGACCCATGTTCTCCGGGACTGTCGGACCCCCGTACGTCGAGGCCGCGACGACCTTCCGGCGGGATTCCACGGCGTTGGCGAGGACATGGCTTCCCAGGCTGTGGCTGAAGCCCACTATCCTCTCGACGCCGAGGACGTCGGAGAGATAGTCGATGCTGATGCCGAGGATGTTCACCGAGTCCTCGAAGCTCGACCACCCAGACTTGTGAACCCTCGTCTCACCTATCAAGTCTGGGGTAAGCACGTAGGCGTCCAGCTCACGGCAGAGGTACTCAGCCAAGCAGAAGCCGGTCCTAGACAGGGACTTCCGGTTCACGATCCCACTATGCGCCAAGATAACCCCACGGTCGCTGCCGTTCACGGGCGACTTCAGGTCAGCCCTTATCTCGTACACGCCTTCTTCGATGGTTATCTCAGCGTGGTGCATGACCCTTCAGAGATTTGCGATATGAAAAAAGGTGATGGACCGATGATCCGTACCTCAGATCAATTTACATAAAACAGGTGAAAGGCGCTCAGCGACACGGACAACGAGATGCCAGAGGGCTTCCACCCCCAGGCCTGGCACAACCTCTTCAGGAAGATCGGCACCCTCCACCGGGGAGGGGAATACACCACCGTAGGCCCCTACAACATGATCGCAGGCTGCACCAACGGCACGAGGCCTGTCTCGTTCAAACTTGAGAGACTGTAGGCTCTAAGCCCTCTCCCAGTACAGCAGGTTGCCCCTGAACAGAGTCTTGACCCGCCCGTCGGACTCCAGTGAACTCAGGTAGGCCATGGTCAGCGTGTTGTTGAGGTAGTACGCCTGCGCCCTGCTGACCTCCAGCCCAGTGGCCTCGCAGAGCCCCGCCAGCACCCCCTCGGTGGTACGAGACTCCTCCAGTACGTCGAGGACCAGCGCCTCGATCCGGAGGATGGCCCCCAGGTTGTCATCGACCAGCTCGGTGATATCCTCC
>JAUVYU010000108.1 GCA_030602935.1 Candidatus Bathyarchaeota archaeon
CCATGAGCCTGGCCCCAGCTGTATCAAGCGGCCTCGGAGTCTTCATACTGCCCTCCCGAGATCAGGACCCAATAATTTCCTTTGCAGGGGCCGTAGAGGGTGACGGCGACGGAATGAGCACTACCTCAAGGTTCTTACCCCACGCCCTGATGGAAGGCCTTCAATCGATGTGGGTGAAAGGGAATGACCTGAGCACGTTCTCCTCCTCAGCCTACCCGCTTGTACTAGGCAACGACGTAGAGTATGGGGTCACAGATCCCGTTCTGGCGGTCGCTAACCAGTTGGGTTCAGGAAAGATAGTGCTCCTCAGTCAGGATAAGTACTTTGACAACTACCTCGGTTCTGAGGATAACGCTCTATTCTTCAAGAATGCCATCTATTGGCTCACGGACCTCGATGTCCCCTCATTTACTAGAGATATCCCGACAGTCTTCGACGTTGAGGACAGGATAGCCCTATTAAACTCAAGCGTCGACTCCATCGCCCAGGATCTCGCGGAAGTAGCCAACGACATCGGTAACATATCGAGCATCGATGAGATAGCGGAGGACGTCGCGGGGCTGGATGCGGGATACGAGGAGACATCCAGTAGTCTGGCAGATCTAAGCACAAGTGTAACTCAGCTGCAGGAACAGATTACCGAGTTATCGGAGAGCGTCTCAGGATTCCAGGAGATCGTAGGTGAGATTGGCGATGCATCTGATATAGTGGATCTGAAGAATCGCTTGTCCGTCTTGACAAGCCAGCTTGAGGTCCTCGAGAACGAGCTTCACAGCCAACAGCCTCAGGGTGGAACCGATCTGCTGCTGTACCTCTCACCAATAGCTTTGGTGGTCGCAGTGATCGCGGTCGCATTGACTATCAAGAAGTAGAGCATAGTTCCACTGAAATCTTGATTAGCCCTCATTTTCACCAGCCTCTCCGCTCAAAAAGGCTGGGTTGCATATATCAACCCGTAATCCAAGCCTAGATCAGCGTTGATCAAAGTCGTTGAGCTCGGACCCTTCGGCTGTCGAATAGACCGGGGGGAGGTCGAGGATATCAGCCGCATCCCTAAAGACCTTAGAGTAAGTGGAATAGAGGAGGCCGATGTGACCACAGTATATGTAGAACCGGTCTCAAAAGACGGGGTATCGCCCATTTAATCGCTCTAGACTTTGGGAGACGGACAGCCTTAAAATCTGCTTCCTCACAGTTTGTAGGAAGGACTAATTCACTGGATTGATGTGAGGTATCGTTATGACTAAGATTATTGTCCTCCTCAAGGACATCGTGGATCTGAACGAGATCAAGATCGACCCCTCGACCCGCCAGCCCAGAACCAAGGGGCTAAAGCGCAGGATCAGCGACGTCGACAAGCGGGCTCTCGAGGCGGCTATCAGGCTCAAGGAGAAGAACGACGGCGAGATTGTAGCCCTCTCCATGGGAAGCGACAAGACCAGAACGGCCATGCTGGAGGCCCTCGCCATGGGGGCGGACTCCCTTTTCATCGTCAACGACAGCGGCCTCGCAGGGGTTGACGCCCTCGTGACGTCAAAGGTCCTGAAGGCAGCTGTAGAGAAGATCGGAGGATATGACCTCATTCTCTGCGGGGAGATGACCCTGGACAGCCTCTCAGCGCAGGTCGGCCCCAGGCTAGCGGAGCTCCTCGGGCTCCCCCAGGTGACGTACGTCAAGCAGATAGACCTGGAAGATGGCATGCTGAGGGCCGTCAGGGACCTGGAGGACGTGGACGAGGTCGTTGAAGTCGAACTGCCCGCCGTCGTCTCGGTGGTGAGGGAGATCAACGAGGCCAGGATCCCGTCTCTCATGAACATCATGAGGGCGAAGAAGAAGCCCACAGAGGAGTGGGACGCATTAGCTCTTGGGCTCTCGGCGGAAGAGTTGAGGGCGGGGTCCTCTATCGAGGTCGTCAAGTTGGAGGCTCCCCTCGTCGAGCGAAAGCGGATAGTGATAGAGGCTGAGACCGTCGAGGAAGCGGCTGCAAAGCTCGCTGATGCGATCATCGGTGAGGGAGTGGTGGGGGCTTGAAAATGACGGGAAGGACTGTCGTTGTCTACTCGGAGGACCGCGAGCTAGGACTCCAGATGCTCTCGAAGGGGCGGGAGATATCAGACAAGTTAGGAGCAGAGCTCAGCGTTCTGGTAATAGGAGACGGGATCACAGACCCAGAAGAATACATCACACACGGCGCTGACAGAGTGCTCATCGTAGACGACCCAGCACTCGGAAGCTTCGCTGTAGAAACCTATCGGGGGGTCGTACTCGATGCTCTGAAAGATGTAGACCTGGACGTCCTGTTAATCGGGGCAACGAAGAGAGGAAAGGAGCTTGCAGCAAGGGTGGCTGCCGCCCTCAACACCGGGTGCATGACGGACTGTATCGAGATCGACGTCGACGAGGAGGGCAGGCTGTTGGGTGAGAGGTTGACATACGGGGGGTCGGTGATCTCAAGCCAGGTGAGCACGAGGAAGCCACATATGGCGACGATTCCTCCCAAGACATTCAAGAAAGCGGATCCCTCACCAAGAGAAGGGGAGATCTCAGTTATGGATGTTGATATTCAGGATCATAGAGTGAAGGTCGTTGAATCTCGGGAGAAGGCAAGGGGTGACGCCGGACTCGTAGAGGCTCCCATAGTTGTCTCCGCGGGTCGTGGCTTCAAGGACAAGGCTGACCTCAAGCTGTTGGAGGAGCTTGCGGAGACCTTGGGGGCGAAAGTCGGGTGCTCCCGCCCCATCGCCGCCGACCTGGGATGGATGGAGGAGTGGATCGGGATCAGCGGATACAAGATCTCCCCCAAGCTCTACATAGCCTGTGGGATCTCAGGGACCATCCAGCATGCCGCGGGGATAAGGGAGGCCCAGATCATCGTCTCAGTAAACAACGAGGCGGGGGCGAACATCCACGAGATCTCTGACTACTCTATCGTGGGCGACATCTACACCGTGATCCCAGCTCTTACGAAGGCACTGAAAGAGAGGATGAAGTAACCTCCCCCAACCTTTTTTGATACATGAACCCCCTGTATAGTTAATGGACAACAGCGATCTCTCAGATCTCATCCAGAGAGCTGCCCAGCTGATTTTCTCCGCTGAGTACGCTATAGCCCTCACCGGGGCCGGGGTCTCCGTGGAGAGTGGTATCCGCCCCTTCAGGGGCCCTGGGGGGATCTGGACAGAGAGGGGTGAACCCCCCATGAACGGATACCGTAGATTCATGGCGGATCCCAAGGCTTACTGGGAGAAACGCTCTAGGCCCGGTAGAAGCGGTGGATCGCGGTATCGGGAGGCCAAGCCGAACCCGGGGCATGACGCCCTGGCGGAGCTGGAGGAGATGAGGCACCTTAAATGGTTGATAACTCAGAACGTGGATAATCTGCACTTCGAAGCGGGGAGCAGGAACGTCCTGGAGATCCACGGCAACTCGAGGAAGCTCAGGTGTACTTCGTGCAACGCCAGGTTTCCCCGTGAGGGCTTCGATTTCTCGGAGCTGCCCCCGAAATGCCCTGTGTGTGGGGGGATGGTTAAGGGAGACACGGTGATGTTCGGGGAGCCTATCCCGTCTGACGTGCTCAGTAGGTGCTTCGAGGAGTCCCAGCGTTCTGACTGCATGCTCATTGTGGGCACGTCCGCTGTAGTGCACCCCGCCGCCAGCCTCCCCCTGATCGTGAAGAGAAACGGAGGGGTTCTCATCGAGGTCAATCCTCATGAAACTGAGCTGAGCGGCATCTGCGATGTTTGCATCGGGGCTCCATCTGGGGAGTCCCTTCCCGAGTTGGTGTCAGAGATAAAGAGGCTGAAGGGTTAGGAGAGCTTCTCCCGGGTCCAGTCCGCGACCTCTTTGCAGGTAGCGAACCAGACGTCACCCTTCGCTTTCATCTCAGCTAGAAGTTTTTCAAGAATCTTGAGCCTGCTTATTCTCCCAATCGCCTGAGGATGATTTGTCAGGCCGAAATACCTTCCCAGCTCATAGATACCTTCGAACTCCGGTTTCCATACGTCGTATGCGGCTTGAGGACCTCTCCGATGAGTCTCAAACTGGGGCCAGTCATCTAGCATCCACTCGACGGGTAGCTCCACGAGACCTGTCTCCTTACCCCTCCATACGAGCATGTAGGGCATATCTGAGTCCATCATATTGGAATCATATCTGAAACCGAGTCTCTGGACAAGCTCAAGGGTTCTGTCGCTGATCAGCCAGTAGGGGGCCCGGAACCCCTCCGGCTTCACACCTACCTTCTCAAAGGCAGTTAGCCCCCTCTGAAAGACGCTCTCCTCCGCCTCCTTGGAAATCTCCGCG
>JAUVYU010000222.1 GCA_030602935.1 Candidatus Bathyarchaeota archaeon
TCTAAACGCTTCTAGATCTTAGAAATCACGGAGATGATATCATGGGACTTCTGGACAAGATACGCGTCCTGGACTTCAGCCACGTCTACTTCGGCCCCTACGCCACCATGATCCTCGGCAACATGGGGGCCGACGTCATAATGGTGGAGCCGACCTGGGGGGAGGTAGCCCGCGTCTATCCGCCCCTCTTCGGCGAAGTGAGCGGGGTCTTCCACTACCTGGACAGGGACAAGAGGGGGATGACCATCAACCTCAAGGACCCCAAGGGGCTCAAGATCGCCCTCGCCCTGGCCGAGATGAGCGACGTCATCGTGGAGAACTTCTCACGGGGCGCCATGGACCGGCTCGGCCTAGGCTACGAGGACATCAAGAAGGTGAAGCCAGACATAATCTACGCCTCCCTCAGCGGCTTCGGGCTCGACGGCCCCTACGCGAAGCGACCCAGCTTCGCCTCCATCGCCTCCGCCATGTCGGGATGGTACAGGCTCACCGGCGACATCGTCGACCGCGAGGGGCCACCCCTCAGACCCGCTGAGTGGCACGGCGACTTGGACCCTGCCCTCTACGCAGTCATCGGCATCCTCAGCGCCCTCCTCCACAGGGAGTGGACCGGCGAGGGGCAGATCGTCGACGTATCCCAGCTGGACTGCATGATCGCCCAGAACGGGGTCTCCCTCACCAACTACTTGATGTCCGGGCTGCTCCCCTGGGAGCTCAACGAGAAGTACTCGAGGCTCAGGTTCTTCGGGGCCTTCGAGGCGAAGGATGGATTGGTCTTCATACACACGAGTCCCCGGATGGTTGACAGGCTCATGGAGGGTATGGGGGTCACGAAGCTTGAGAGCGTGGAGGAGCTAAAGGAGTGGGTGGCGGGGAGGACCGTGGAGGAGGTCGTCGAGACGCTGTCAGCGGCGGCCGTGCCCGTTGCCCCCGTCTACCATCTGGACCAGATGGTGGAGGACCCCCAGGTCAAGCACCGGGAGATGATCGTCACCCTGGAGCACCCCAAGGCGGGAACCGTCAGGAGCCCCAACTTCCCCGTCAAGTTCTCCAAGACCCCGGCGGAGGTCACCAGGCCGGCCCCCCTGCTGGGCCAGCACAACGAGGAGGTCCTCACCGAGCTCCTGGGGTACCGCAAGGAGGAGGTCGACGAGCTCAGGAGCAGCGGGGTCATCACCTAGACCCCCATCTTTCAGCCGGACAGCCCAAGGTGTTTTTATTGAAATTTATAGGAGAAGACTTATCTCCTCGTTGCTTACATTCGTTCGGATCTGGTCGCGTGCCAGAATAAGAGGCGAAGAAAAGGGTGGGATTCCTCGGCGGCTTAAGGGATTTCTTGAGAGACCAGTCGAGGAACTTCAAGGTCTTCCTAGCGAGGGACACCATCACGACGCTCTTCGGGAACATGGCCGGGCGCTACTCCTCCATCTACATGTACGCCCTGGGGGCCTCGGCTGTTGAGATCGGTGCCCTGAGCAGCACCCTCTCCCTCGTGAGGACCATCCTCTCCATTCCCGGTGGGATCCTCACGGACAGGGTGAAGCGTATAAAGGGGCTCTACCTCATCGGCAGGCTGCTGATGCTCCCAGTCAACCTCGTCAAGGCCATGGCCCAGACATTCAACGTCTACTTCTACAGCCGGATCTGGGAGGTCATGACTTGGAGGGTCATAATGCCCACCTCCAACATCATCAACATCGCAAGCCTCCGGAACGAGGACAGGGTCAAGGGGCTGGTCATGCGCCGCACCATCACCTCGGCGTTCGGCCTCGTGGCCCCCCTGATAGCGGCCTACGCCATCACCTACTTCGGCGGCCTGGATAACCCTGACGCCTTCAGGCCCCTGTTCTTGATCCAGTTCGTCGTGAGCATCGTCGTCTTCGGCGTCCTAGCCTTGGGGCTGGAGGAGCCCGAGTTCGAGAGGTCTGAGCCCGAGCCCAACGTCCTCAAGGCGACCTTCGGGATACTCAATCAGGTCCCAGGGCTCAAGATGCTGCTCCTCATGAGCGTCGTGAGGACGTTCTTCATCAACATCAGGATGCCCTACATACAGCTCTACGCCAAGGAGATCAAGAACGCCGACGCATTCATCCTGGGCTTCCAGGGCACCGTCTCCACAGCCGTCACCCTCTTCTTCTCGGCCCCCATTGGGCAGCTCGCGGACAGGGTGGGCAGGAGGAAGCTCGCCTACGCGTCCCAGGTGGTGATGGCCGCATGTGTCCTCGCCGCCGTGCTGACCCCGCCGGAGCACCCGGAGTGGCTGCTGCTCTACAGCCTCCTCGCCAGCCTCGGGGGCGCCATGGACATCGGCTGGTGGGCCTTCCAGCAGGAGTACGTCCCCCTGAGCATGAGGGGGCGCTGGTCGGGGCTCAGCACCATGGTGACGGCCCTCGTCGGCGTGCCGGCCCCCTACATCGGGGGGCTCATCTGGGAGTACAACCCCGACCTTCTCTGGTGGCTGAGCTTCGTCTTCTACCTCTTCCTGGCCATACCCCTGAGGATGAGCATCCCGGACAGGAAGAAGACAGTCACAGAAGACAGGGCCCTGGGCACGTGACGGCCTCACAGGGATCGACTGACGACCTCGGCGAGGTCCAGGACCTGGATGTCCATCTCAAGGACCCGGGAGGCGTTCCTCATGCTCAGAATGCACGCGGGGCAGCCGGTGACGACCCCGTCCACCTTGAGGGGGGATAGGTCCTCCAGGAGCTTCTGATGCGCCACCTTCCCAGCGAGGACCTCGTCGTAGACCATGAGGCCGCCCCCGCCCCCGCAGCATAGGGTGTGCTCCTTTCGGAGGGGTGGCTCCACGAGTTCGAGGCCGGGGATGGCATTCAGGACATTCCTAGGGGGCTCGTAGACGCCGCAGTGTC
>JAUVYU010000035.1 GCA_030602935.1 Candidatus Bathyarchaeota archaeon
GCGACCTCCAGGGCCAGGCCCACGGTGAAGCCGTGGACCGCCGACTTGGAGGAGGCGTAGGCCGTCTGGCCCCCCGCGGGGCTGCCCACCATGGGGCCGGTGACGCTGGACATGTTTATGATCTTCCCGTAGCGTCTCTCCATCATCGAGGGGAGGACGGCCTTGGTGCACCGGAAGATGCCGAAGACGTTGATCTCGAACATCTTGTGGAGGAACTCCTCGGGCATCTCCACGAGCTTCCTCCGGGGGTAGATCCCCGCGTTGTTGACGAGGATATCTATCTTCCCGTGGCTGCCCAGGACCTCCTCCACGACGCGGTTCACCTCCCCGGTGTCTGTGACGTCCATCCTGAAGGACTCAGCCTTGTAGCCCCTGTCGGCGATCTCATATGCGGTTGCCTTTACCGACTCGGATACGTCTGTGAGGATGACCGTGGCCCCGTGCTCCGCGAGGACCCGGGAGACCCCCGCGCCGATGCCCTGCGCCGCCCCCGTGACCAGGGCGACCTTGTCTTCCAGTCTGCTCATCGCTTTCCCCTCTTCTTGAGGTAGGCCCTCCATGTCATGGCCCACCTGTCCGGATCATCGAACGGGGTCGACTTAATCTTGTGGATGGCCGCGTTGTGGGGGGCGCTCCTGACCAGCTCGGGGTCGCTGTACGCCTCGTCCGAGACCCGCTGCACCACGGAGACCCAGTAGTCGATGTCCGCCTTCGAGTAGGTCTCACAGGGCTCGGGGGTGAAGGGCTCCGCCACGATCCAGGGGTGGTGGCTCGTGAAGAAGCTCTGGATCCCGTAGTCTATGACCCGCCTGTTGAGGTCACCAACCCCGACGCCTGTCTCCTCCTTCATCTTCTCCAGGCTCCACCGGGTCTGATCTATCCTCCCCTCGGTGCTGTAGGGCTTCGTCACGCCCCTCACCTCCAGGAGCTTCTTCTCAAGGTACTGGTTGTTGATCATGGAGACCTCCGCCGCCTCCCTGAGCCCCCAAGCGCCCATGGCCATGCACCACGCGTATGACCGCAGCACGACCTGAACGTTCCCCATGAAGTCCCTAATTCTGCCGATGCTGTTGGGCCTGTCGAAGTCCAGATGATATTTCCCGTCCCTGTGCACGACGACGGGGACCGGGAGGAACTCCTCCAACTCCTTGACGACGCCCACGCCTCCGCAGCCGGGGCCCGAGGAGCCGTGGGGGCTGCTGAAGGTCTTGTGGAGGTTGAAGAAGCACATGTCGAAGCCCGCCTCCCGGGCACGGGTCACCCCCATGATGGCGTTGGCGTTAGCCTGGTCGTAGCTGCAGAGGCCGCCGACCTCGTGGACCATCTTCGTCCATTCGTCTATCTCGGGATTGAAGATCCCGGTGTCCTCGGGATTAGTGATGAACATCCCCGCCGTGCGCTCCGACACCGCTGCCTTCAGCGCCTCCGTGTCGGGGAGCCCGGTCTCCGGGTCCGGGTAGATGGTGACCAGGTTGAATCCGGCTGTGGCTGGGCAGGCGGCGTCGCACGGGTGGCTGAATATTGTGGTGATGATCTCGTTCCTCTGCGCCAGCTCCCCGTTGACCTCGTGGTACTTCCTCATGATCACGGCGTTGTTGTAGGCCGCGGCTGAGCCCCCGGGGGGCTGGAACGAGAACGCGTCCATCCCCGAGATCTCCCTGAGGAAGACGTCGCCGAACTTGTAGATGATCTCTAGGAGCCCTTGCATCGTCTCCTCGTCCTGTAGCGGGTGGACGTCGGCCATGCCGGCGACCAGCCTCTCGTTCACCTTGGGGCTGTACTTCATGGTGCAGGTCCCCACGCCTATGTCGATGTCCAGCTCCATGCCGAGGGTCATCTGGGAGAGCCTCAGGTAGTGCCTGAGCACCTGTGCCTGGGAGAGCTCCGGGAGCCCCGGCGACCTCCTCCTCCTGGCTGAGGCCGGCACCAGGGAGGAGGCGTCCCCAACGGCCTTCCTGATCTCCTCGTCAACCGCCGGGGTAACGATCCCCCGCTCGCCGGGGCTGGTCAGCTCCAGTATCAGCGGCTCGCTCCAGACCGGCGCATGGTATCTCCGCGGCGCGTCTCCGTCCATCTATAGTGCCTCCCTCAAGGTATCAGCCAGCCTCTGCAGATCCGCTTTCGTGTGCTTCTCGGTGACGCAGTAGAGGCCGCACTGGCCTAGCTCTGGGAACTCCTCGGAGACGTCCTGACCCCCGAAGATCCCTTCTTCCAGGAGCCTGCTGTTGACCTCGGAGACCTTCACGCCCGCGGCGTCGAAGTTGACGGGGAACTCCTTGAAGAAGGCCCTGAAGGGCACCGACACGCCTTCGACCTCCTCGAGGAGCCTCGCGGCGTAGTGGGACCTCTGGAGTAACCCCTCGCCCAGCTCCCTCATCCCCCGTGGGCCCATGAGGCTCATGTAGACCGCTGAGACGATGGCCCACAGGCCCGTGGTCGTCCCCACCCAGTCCTTCGCGCTCTCCCGGGCTATGTAGCTCGTCCTCTCGTACCTGACCTGCCCGTACGCGTACTCCCCCTCCACCTCGGTGTCCGTAATGCTCAGCATACGGGCCGGGTACTCCCCGACGAACCTCTCCTCGTCCTTCGACGCCAGGAAGCCGCATGACCCACCGCCGGCGTACATGTGGATTCCCAAGGGCTGGGCCTCGCCGCAGCAGATGTCGGCGTCGTACTCGCCCGGAGGGGACAACACCCCTAGGGAGATTGGGTCAACGCCTGCCACTGCAATCGCGCCGTGGTCGTGGGTCATACCCGTTATCTCTTCGCAACGTGGCTCGATGACGCCCAAGTAGGAGGGATTCTCGAAGTAGATCCCCGCGGTGCTGTCTGAGATCTTATCCTCAAGGTCGCCGAGATCGAGGGCCCCTGTCTCCCGGTCGTAGCCAACTGACTTGATAATGATCCCGTCGGGTTTGTTTGCGGAATCGCAGAAGTTGCTGATTATTGATAGCCTCGCCGGGCTTATGGTCTTGGGTACAAGAATCTCCTTCCTACCCGTTATCCGTGAGGCCATGCGCACGGCGTTCCCGGCGGCGGCCCCCCAGTCATATGTGGGGATGCAAGAGACGTCCATGTCGACGAGCTCCCCGATGAGGCTCTGGAACTCGTATATGGCCTGATACCTGCCCAGGTCGGAGTAGACCCCGCCAGCGTAGGCCGTCAGGAACTCGCTCCTCGATGCGATGACGTCGCAGACCTCAGGCACATAGTGGTTCCAGCATCCTCCGCCTAGGAAGCTCAGGTACTCGGAGCAGCTCCCGTCCCCAGCCATGAGGCCCTCGACGTGCCTCCTCAGGTCCAGCTCTGAGGTCAGGGGATCCGGCAGGTCCATGGGACTCTTCAGGAGGAGCCTCTCGGGAATCATCTGCCTGTAGAGTTCATCGGCGTCCCGGGCTCCGACCTCCCTGAGCATCTCCTCCTTGACCTCGGGCACGGAGTTGGGTATGTATGGGTGAACATTGGGCTTCTTCAATCCGCTCTCCGATGGGTCCTTCTGTCGAAACGAGTATAACCCTTTTCCTCATGCCCCAAGTTCCGTGGAACCTGTTAAATTTGGACCGCGCCCACCTATCTACGGTGAAAAAACTGTCCGAGAACGGAAAATTAAGCAAGTTCTGGATCCAGGAGCTGACGCGTCCGGCCTTTGAGGACTGGGTTGAGAACGAGCCCGCCCCGGTGGCCATCATAGGCATAGGCTCCATCGAGCAGCACGGGCCCCACCTGCCACTGGGGATGGACTCACTCGCCGCACGGTACTTTATCCACGAGATCGCAAGCAAGAGCAACAGCGTCTGCGTGCACCCCTGCTGGCCGGGCTACTCGCCCCACCACATGAAGTTCAGGGGAACCATCACGTTCAGCGAGGACATCCTCCTCAACGTCATCCTTGACACAATCAGCAGCCTCGCCGACCACGGGATCAAAAGGTTCATGCTGACCAACCACCACGGCGGGAACGCAGAGATATACAAGCTGGCCATGCGGATGGCAAAGAGGTACTACAACGTCATGGTCTCGTCTCCGACGGGGCCCAGCGGCACGGAGCTGGCGAAGAAGCAGGCCGATATATCCAAGCGCCACTGGGACGTCCACTCGGGGATAAACGAGACAGCCGCCGCCCTTGTCATGTTCCCTGAGCTTGTGGAGATGTACAGGCTTGAGGGATGGAAGCCCACACTAGACCTGGGACCCGAGCTCAACAAGTACTTCGACGTCGACAGAGAGGACTACGAGATCGTGAGCCAGGTAAGGGGCGCCTGCACGCCCCCGGTGAACATCGACTTCACGAAGGACGGCATCTATGGCACAGGGGACCCGAACCTCGCCGACGCAGAGGAGTACGCCAAGCGCCTAAAGGAGCGGGTGGACTTCATGGTGGAGTTCATCAGGGTCTGGAAGACCATCCCCATTCCCCCCGCATTCCTGGACTAGACCTCCCCCTCTTCACCCTTTTTTAATACAGCCATCTTCTGGGTTCGCCACTCATCTTTAATACGCCCATCACATCACCCAAGGCAATGAGGCCACGGGTAGCCATCGTCCGCGTCGAGGAAGACGTGGAGGCAGCAGTCAGGGAGGCCATCAACCTTCTGGGTGGGATCGAGGCGTTCGCGAAGCCCGGAGGCACCTACCTGGTCAAGCCGAACCTTTTCACGACCAAGACGGCTGAGGAGGGGGCCACCACCGACCTCCGGGTGATCAAGGCCGTCGCCGAGATCCTGAAGGAGGCAAACGCCAAGCCCGTCGTCGGAGAGTGCCCCGCCATGGCCTCCTATGCGCGGCCTGACATCGTCTTCGACGGCCTGGGGGTGAGGGATCTCTGCGAGGAGATAGGCGTGGAGCTGAACGTCTTGGACAGGGAGCCCCCTGTGAAGATGGAGAACCCGGAGGCTGAGGTGGTCGGCGAGTTCTGGTTCCCCGAGTTCGCCCTCGAATGCGACGGCGTCATCAATCTACCCAAGCTGAAGACCCACGTCCTCACAACCCTCACCTGCGCCGTTAAGAACCTCTACGGCCTCCAGCAGGGAGGGCAGAAGGCTTACTACCACGTCGTGACGGAGAATGACCCCGAGAGGTTCAGCCGACTCCTCATAGACCTCTACCAGACCATTCGGGAACAGGTCAGACTCACAGTCGTTGACGCCGTGGTAGGAATGGAGGGGGAGGGCCCCACGACGGGCAACCCCGTGGACCTGGGGCTGATAATCGCGGGGGACAACCCCCTGGCTGTCGACTTTGTCGTCTCCAGGATCATCGGATGGGACCCCATGGAGGTGGGGACGAACTTTATTGCCGTTGAGAGGGGGCTGAAGCCCGCCTCATTGGAGGAGATCGAGGTGGTTGGAGCCCCCATCGAGGATGTCGTTCGACGCTTCGAGAAGCCTAAGACCCACCAGAGCGGACAGCCCTTCATCGACATCAGGATGCCCATAGAGTGCGATGGTGAGAAGTGCACCGGCTGCGGCATCTGCTCTACTGTCTGCCCGGCGAATGCCATCGCCATAGATGGAACCGCCGAGGTCAATGACGAGCTCTGCATCCAATGCTTCTGCTGCATCGAGCTCTGCCCCAACGGCTCCCTCACGGCTATAAGGACAGTGAACCCCTAGAGACACGGGAGCAATGTCGGACAGCTGCATCTTCTGCAGGATAATCAGGGGCGAGATTCCATCCTACAAGATCTACGAGGACGAGAGGACCCTCGCCTTCCTAGACATCAACCCCTCCGCCCCAGGCCACACAATCATCATCCCCAAGGCGCACGTCACCCGTGTAGAGGATCTGTCCGAGGAGGACGCCCAGGCCCTCTTCAGGACCCTCCACGGGCTGGTGGGTGGCATCCAGGACGCCCTGGAGGTCCCCTCAAGCACCATCGGGATAAACAACGGCCCAGAGTCGGGGCAGGAGATCCCCCACGTCCACATCCACGTCATACCCAGAACAAGAGGAGACCGAGGGAGGATCATACAGGGTTTGGTCCAACCCCTGAACCGCCTGAGCGCAGAGGAGATGCGCCGGATCGCCGAGAGGATCAGGGAGCATACATCGACCCTGGACTGAAGCCCACGGATTGAGAAGGCTTTAATTCGGCGCGGCAGAAATTTAAATTGGATTTCGATGTCAGCGCTCTTCGAACCTTACATGATCGGCTCCATGGAGATCAGAAACCGCTTCATGAGGTCCGCGATGACCTCCTACTACTCCGATGACAGGGGGTTCATCAGGGACGAAAACATCAATCTTTACAGGGGGCTCGCCGAGGGCGGGGTCGGCCTCATCGTGAAGGGGCATCTCTACGTCATGGACTCGGGTAGGGCCCATGAGGGCATGGCGGGGATCAGCCACGACTACCATGTCCCGAGGCTCAAGGAGCTCACGGATGCCGTCCATAAGCACGGGGGGAAGATCGTCACCCAGCTCAACCACGGGGGGTACAACAGCATATCCAACAAGGCCGGGCCCTCCTATTACAGGGGGGATGACTGGAGCGCTAGGGCCCTCTCCGAGGATGATCTCCACGAGGTCGTGGAGGCCTTCGGCGACGCGGCTGAGAGGTCCCTGGAGGCGGGCTTCGACGGGGTTCAGATCCACGGCGCCCACGGCTACCTCATCTCCCAGTTCCTCTCGAAGGCGGCTAACAAGAGGGAGGACGACTACGGTGGGAGCATGGAGAACAGGATGCGCCTCCTTGTGGAGGTCTACGAAGAGATACGCTCCAGGATAGGGAACGACGTCCCTGTCCTCCTGAAGTTGAACAGCGACGACTTCTCCCCAGACGGCTTCACCGTGGAGGAGAGCGCCGAGGTCGCCCAGGCCATCTGCAAGAGGGGGCTCGACGCGGTGGAGATAAGCGGCGGAGGCTTCGGGAGAAAGGACGATCTCTACGAGAGGGCGAGATCCGACGACCCCGAGGTCGAGGAGGCCATCTTCGCCGGGCACGCCGAGAAGATCAGGGAGGCCACGAAGCCCACGACGATGGCCCTCGTCAACGGCATCAGGAGCCTGAGCTG
>JAUVYU010000141.1 GCA_030602935.1 Candidatus Bathyarchaeota archaeon
GTATAAATCGGCGTCTCCGGCTCCTCTGTGTATCTTCGGAATCGCTGATTGTGAACAGCGGAACTTTCGAGGCGTAAACCATGACAGACATCTACGTGAAAAATGGATTCCTGCTGACGATGCAGGGAGAGGGCGTGGGAAGCATCCAGGACGGAGCGGTGGCCATAGAGGGCAACACCATCGTAGCTGTCGGGAAGACCGCGGATCTCGACAAGGAGTACGGAGGCGCCGAGCACGTCTTCGACGCCAAGGGCAAGGCGGTCCTCCCGGGCTTCGTCGACGCCCACGTTCACACATCCAACACTCTCATCAGGGGCGAGGGGCAGGACGTCCCCGAGATAGAGTGGATGCTTAAGACCCAGGCCCCCTTCGGCCCCCACCACAGGCCCGGGGACCGACTCCTGGGAAGCGCCCTCGGGGTCCTCGAGGCCGTGAAGAGCGGGACAACCTGCTTCGGGGAGATCGGGGGCAACATGGCCCCAGCGGCGGAGAAAGTCTTCGGCCCCTCAGGGGTGAGGGCCCACCTCGCCAACACCATCAACGAGATCGGCCCAGGCTCAAGGCCCGACCCCCACAAGCCCTACATCTTCTTCTCGGACATCGGCGAGAGGAAGCTGAAGGAGAGCATCGAGTTCATCGATGAGTGGGAGGGGGCCTTCGACGGCAGGATAACTACCATGTTCAGCCCCCACGCCGCCGACATGATGAGCGAGGAGCTCCTCCTCAGGGTGAAGCAGGAGGCAAACGAGCGGGGCATGATGTCCCACATCCACATCGCCCAAGGGGGCAGGGAGGCCATCCAGATCAACCTCAGGTACGGCACCACCATCGTCAAGCACCTGGACAGCATCGGATTCCTCGACAACACCATCATCGGCGCCCACTGCCACCAGACCAGCGACGAGGAGGTCGCCCTCCTCGCCAAGAGCGGGATGCGCTACGTCAGCTGCCCGGCGAGCATAGCGGTGATCGACGGAATCACTCCTCCGTTGGCCCTCTACCTCGCCTCGGGCGGCGTCTCCGCGGGCATCGGCTCAGACCAGGCCAGCGGCAACAACCACCACAACATGCTGGTGGAGATGAAGGTCGCCGCCCTGCTGAACAAGTGCCGCCACACCGACCCCACAGTCCTTCCCGCTTGGAAGATGCTCCGGATAGCCACCATCGAGGGCGCCGAGACCATCGGCCTCGGCGATTCCATCGGCTCCCTGGAGCCCGGGAAGAAGGCCGACCTCCTGCTGCTGAACCTGAAGGTCCCCCACATGATGCCCATCATTACCACCCCCGTGCCCAACGTCGCACCCAATATCGTCTACAGCGCCAGGGGGGACGAGGTGGAGACGGTGATCATCGACGGCAACATTGTGGTCAGGGACCGCGAGGTGCTCACGATGGACGAGGAGAAGGTCATGGAGGATGCCCAGAAGGCATCCACCGCCATCACGGAGTCCGCAGCCGAGGACTTCTTCAAGGCCGACAGCTACCTGGCGAAGGCTGTCAAGAAGGGGCTCCTCTAGGGGCTATGATTTATTTTCTTATCGCTTTCTCCCGTAAACCCGTCAGTCTCCATGAGAAACTATATTAACGCAACCGCCAAGGCAAGGAAAGAACCCGGAGAATCCCACATGAAGCGGAAGGCAATCCTGAGCATCGCTGGCGTCGTCTTCGTCGCAGCCGTCTCCACCTACGTGCTCTGGCGCTGGACCATCAACCCCGAGTCACTGGGGCAGATAGGGCTCGGATCCATCTTCGTCGTCTCCATGGTGAGCCACCTCACCGTCGTCGCCAGGGACATGTTCATCCCCATGTACCTCCCCCTCGCCTCCATCTACCACCCACTGGCGCTGGGGCTCTCAGCCGGGATAGGAGCTGCCATCGGGGAGGTCACCACCTACCTCCTGGGCTGGGGGGTCGCTGAGTCCATTAGGGACCAGGAGGGGGAGGACAACCGCCTCGCCAGGTGGATCAAAAAGTACGGCCTCTGGGCGGTGCTCCTCGTCGCGGTCACCCCCCTCCCGGACACCCCCATCATACTCCTGGCGGGCTCCAACAAGCTCCCCTTCGTGAAGCTCTTCATAGTCGAGTGCATCGGCAAGACCGCCCTCTACACAGTGGGCGCCGTCGTCGGGGGCATTGTCTTCATGGGGCTCACCGGGGCGGTGGGGGGATGGATGGCCTCGCTGCTCATGGTCGTGGGCTCCCTGGCCTTCTGCGTCCTCGTCACATGGAAACGGAGCAGGGACATCCTCTTCGGCTGGTTCGAGCGCCTCTTCAGCTAGCCTCTCAGCCTCAGGAGATCGTCCGCTGACAGCGTGTTCGCCACGTCCCCTGCCTCCAGCCAGCCCCGTCGAGCAACCGAGACCCCCAGCGCGAGGAAGTCCAGGTGGCCCGGGGCATGGGCGTCGGTCCCGATGGAGAGCTTAACCCCCTGCCCCTTAGCCATCCTTGTGTTCACGTCGTCCAGGTCGAGTCGGTCCGGGAAGGCGTTTATCTCCATCATCACCCCCTGGGAGGCCGCCGCCTCGAAGACCTCCTCGAAGTTCACAGCGTAGGGCATCCGCCTCTGGATGAGCCTACCCGTCAGATGGCCTATCGTTGACACGTACTCGTTATGTATTGCAGAGACGATCCTCTCCGTCATCTCCCCCTCAGAAGCCCTGAAGCCCGAGTGTACGCTCGCCACGACCCAATCTAGGTCCCGGAGCACGGAATCGGGGAGATCCAGGCTCCCGTCCGCCATTATATCGCACTCCACGCCCCTCAGGACCCTGAAACCCTCCGCGGACTCATTATATGCGTCGATCTCGGAGATCTGTGCCCTCAAGCGCTCCTCGTCCAAGCCGTGGGCGATCACCAGAGACTGTGTGTGGTCGCAGACGGTGATGTACTCCAACCCCATTCCCCGGGCTCTAGAGGCCATCTCCTCGACGGTGGCGTTCCCGTCGCTCCACTTCGTGTGGAGGTGGAGGTCGCCCCTGACGTCAACCAGCTCAACTAGGGAAGGCAGCTTCCCCTCCATGGCTGCCTCGATCTCCCCCCTGTTCTCCCTCAGCTCCGGGGGCATCAGATCCATCCCCAGGACCCGGTAGATCCCCTCCTCGTCCTCCCCTGCCACGCGCCTGTCCGTGTCCCGCTCGTAGAGGCCGTACTCGTTGAGCTTGTACCCGGCCTTGACGGCGAGGGTCCGCAGCTTCACGTTGTGCTCCTTGGAGCCCGTGAAGTACTGGAGGGCGGCGCCGTAGTCCCCCGGCTCCATCACCCTGATGTCCACCTGGAGGTTCCTCTCCAGCACCACCGTGCTCTTCGTCGACCCCTGGGCCAGCACCCTGATGACCGGGGGCATGGAGACGAAGCGCTCCACCACTTCCTCGGGCCTCTCAGATGCCACCAGGACGTCGAGGTCGCCGACGGTCTCCTTCCTCCGCCGCGCCGAGCCCGCGAACTCGATCTTGAGGACTGCAGGGGACTCGGACATGTACGCCCTGATCTCGTCCATGACAGGGAGGACGGCGCCCAGGAGGAAGCGCCCCTGCATCATCCTGTGCTCCTCGATGCTCCTCTGGAGGTTCTCCTCGGTCTTGGGGCCGAAGCCCCTCAGCCCCCTGATCCTCTGCCCCTTGATGGCCTCCTCCAGGTCGTCTATTGAGGTTATACCCAGCTCCTTGTTGAGGGCCATCGCCCTCTTGGGGCCGACGCCCTCCAGCGCCATGAGCTCGCGCACGCCCTGGGGAAGGGACTCCCGCAGCTCCTCGAGGGCGACGCTGGTCCCCGAATTCAGGACCTCCACGATGATTGTGGCTATGCTCTTCCCGACGCCGGGGATCTCCTCTAGCTCACCCCTCCTGTGGACGTTCCTGAGGTCGT
>JAUVYU010000079.1 GCA_030602935.1 Candidatus Bathyarchaeota archaeon
AGATAATAGACGCAGTCAAGGGCTACAGGACTGCCGACCCTTGAGTCGAAGACTGAGACCTCAACGCCGCCCAGCACGCCGTTGAACCCGCGGTTGAATCCTCCAAACTCCTCGACGTCCTCAGATCTGAGCTTCAAGGCCTCCCACCAGTCCTTGATGGGAGTCATCAGTACGATCTCCGCCACATCATCGGCATCGCATCCGTAGAGCACTCTTGTGAAAGAACTGGGATCTCCGTTGGGCATCATCGCTAATCTCTCAGGCATCGTGTGTCGTATGTTGATAAAATGTTTGCGAGGTGCGCGCGCTTCGTGGAATGCGGAGTGGGGGTTCTTGAGTTCGGTGGCTGTGTAGGTTCTATTTGGGGAGAATTCCTTCATGTCTTATTGTTCCAGGCCTAGATGTATGGCGTAGGCCCAGCATTTGGGTTTGGGCGGGATGTAGTTGCGGAGGGTTTCCTTGATTTTCTCAATTTCCCGGGGGGTGAGTATGTTCTGTAGTTTCGTCGGTGTGTGTAGGGATTTACTAATTGTTGGACAGGGGCTTGTCCATGTATTCTGCGTGCGCATTGATCCAGTCTCCAACGTCTTCCTCGACCTATCCCTTCTACTGGGCGAAGGCGTGGCCCATGTTGACTACGGGAGAGGGTCACATTTCTGGCTATGGCCATCACGTTGAGCTTGTACTGCTCCGTGGCGGCCTCACGGATAGCAGAGCTGATGACCAGACCCAGTCCTTGAGGTAGCTGCTGCCATGTTGTGGTCCAATGGTCGGAGCACAATGCTGCCTCCGACGCCATCCGAGGCCTTGTAGAGGCTGCCGTCGGCCATTTTTATGATGCCTAGCCTTGACAGCTCCTCGTCTGGCAGCACTCTGGACTTGAACGTACCTGGTTGGACCTCAGCACCTCCAGGCTGAGCCTCCGTGACACCCCCCATAGGGGGCCTGTAACAGGGATTTCTGCTTGGTCTGGGTCGGTCTTCCCAGCACTTCTTAGGTCCTCTCTGCCCGGACGATATACCCAGGCTGGTATAACCTGGTCGTCGTAGCCAGCTTTTAGCAGCTCCTTGTAGATGTTTGGTCCGCCCTTCAGGTTCTTGAGGTAGGCACCTACATGTTGTGGTGTAGTCTGGTGCTTCTCAGCCATTGCTTTGATTTCAATCAGGTCCAGTTCAGCTTATGCTAGGAGGTCTGCATAGGTGTTGAGGTCTATATCAGGTTCAGTCAACTCTATCGTGAGCTCCTAGGTGCCGTATGTGCTTGGAGCTGGATGTGGGCTGCTCCATGAAGTTATTGGTACCATTTTCAGGTTGGTATTGCGACGGGAGGGGCTTCTAAGTGAAACTTATTGGTACCATTCATGTTTCAACCTTGCGGTGGGAGGCGGGCTTCCTCACGTTATTTATTGGTACCATTAGTATAAGGCTTGGCGCAGAGTCAGTGCTCCGCTTATTTCAAGCGGTAAGCCCGATGGGTCTGCCTGGGCAGGTCGAGTTGAGAGTCTAAACGTTTAGACTGGGTTCGAGGTATGCGTGTGTTGTCTAGCTGAGGGTAGCACTCATGTCACTTACCCGAGTGGGGGCTGCTGCCCAGAGTACGTGCGTCCGCGCGCGCGACCCTTCTTTTTCGATGTACAAGTCCTCTACAGGTTTCTCGCGAAAACCCAGCGCGCGCGCCAAGCATAATAGCAGCAGCGTCACTTGAGGAGCGTGGCTATCTCGTCATCGGAGGCGTTCCTGGAGATGTCGACGGTCTCGTCGAGGGGGCTGAGGTGGCTCAGGTTCACCCTTCGCCTGCGGACGCCCGTGATCTCCTCTGGGCCCGTCACCATCACGTAGTTCCTGTCGATTACGTCGACGATGACGCAGCGGCTCCCGGCCTCTCGACCCGTAAGTTTCATGCAGACCCGTCCCACGTCCATGACCGACATCCTGTCACCTGCTCTTGCAGTATTCCTCGACCACGCTTTTAAGGATTCGCGCAGTGCCGTCCGGTTCGTAGAGGTCCGTGTTCAGGATGACGTCGTAGATGGATAGGTCCGTTATGTCAATGTCGTAGTACTCGATGAACCTAAGCCTCTCGCTCTCAGCCCTGACTTTTGTCTCCCTCTCCGCGTCCTCGAGGCTCATGTCCTCCCTCTCGGCGATCCTCTTGACACTCGCCTCCGGAGGGGTCACTAGGTATATTCTCAGGTCCGCGTCCTCCGCCATCCAGCCCGCCAGGGTCGCGTCGAGGACCATGCCTCCCTTGCGGGTCTCCTCCTTGGCCCTCTCGTCGATGAGCTTGTCGAACTCGGGATCCTCGTCAGTCAGCTTAGACATCTCCTCCAGGGATAGTCCCCGTTCCTCAGCCATCTGCCTGAATATTGTGCCAGAGGAGACATATCGGAGCCCGAACGTCTCGGAAAGCCTTATAGCGTGGGTCGAGCGGCCCGAGCCGTGGAGCCCGCTTACGGCTATGACTAGTCCTTTTCCGGAACCTTTCACTCCGGATCCCGTCATTTCATAAGCCTCTCAGGTCTGGGGCTCTATCTCGAAGCTTAGACCGAACACCCTTCTCATGATAATAGAGGCTGTGAATGAGCAGATGATGTACCAGGTGATGTAGTTTAGTTTAGTGCCACTCCAGAGAACTGGGTTGAAGGGCATCCAGGCAACCCCTATACTCCTACCGTAGAAACCGCCCAAGATCTGCCACATGATTAGCATAGGGATCATCGTGTACATGCTCGTCTTCATCTGTGAGTTAGAGTTTTTCATCTGGGCCTGCTGCGACTCCTTCTGACTCTGTTGAGCCTTCTGGATCCTCCTCTGATTTCCAGTCCTCATGGCAGCCATCAACTCTTGCTGGGCATGGGAGGACTCCTCCATAGACTTCCGGTACTCCTCGACGTTCACAGACCTCCTGCTTATATACGTGGTAAGGGCGGAGACCGCGAAGGCCAGCACCATTAAGAAGATGGTTGACGCCGGGGGCTCCTTAAGGAAATCCAGGCTTTGAGCCACCAGTCCTGGGAGCAGGTCTATCATTTTGATCTTATCCAGCCCTCATAAGCATCCAATGAATAAAAAGGTGCCCCTCTAGGGGGCCACGGTGCAGTAGGATCGCCAGCTGAGGCAGATCGTCTTCGGATGGGCTGCTCTCGCCTCATCCAACTTGCCGATGGTCGTGTTCTTCGGTGCATTCATTACTTCTTCGGGGTCTGAATAGGCTAGCTCCGAGATCGCCTTGACAGCCTTGATGAACTCGTCCAGCGCCTCGATGGGCTCCGTCTCCGTCGGCTCGACCATAAGGGCCTCAGGGACGATGAGGGGGAAGTAGGTCGTGGGGGCGTGGATCCCATAGTCGAGGAGCTTCTTGGAGACGTTGAGGGCCCTGACCCCCGTGTCAGCGGCCATCTCAGCGGCGCTCAACACGGCCTCATGCATGCGCCATTTACCCTCTCCGAATGGGAGGGAGAAGCCTCTCAGCTCCTTCAGCTTGTAGGCAACGTAGTTGGAATTGAGCACGGCGAGCTCTGAAGCCTCCTTTAGCCCTTCCCCGCCAAGCGACAGCATGTAGGTGTAGGCCTTCAACATGACGTTCGTGTTCCCGTGGTAGCCGTGGACTTTCCCAATCGTCTTGGGCTTGTCGTAGCTCAGGCTGTAAATGCCATCCGACTCGACTATGTCAGGGACAGGGAGGTAGTCTGCCAGTAACGCCTTCACACCGACGGGACCCGAGCCCGGGCCTCCACCGCCGTGGGGCGTCGAGAATGTCTTATGGAGGTTGACGTGGACAACGTCGAAGCCCATGTCACCCGGCCTGCACTTGCCCATGACGGCGTTCAGGTTGGCCCCGTCGTAGTACATGAGGCCTCCAACCTCGTGGATGATCGCCGCAATCTCAGCTATGTTCTCATCGAAGATGCCCAATGTGTTGGGGTTGGTGAGCATCAGGCCTGCTGTCTGAGGGCCCACGACGCTTTTCAATGCCTCCAGATCTACGCCTCCATCCTCGTTGGAGGGGATCTCAACGGTCTTGTAGCCAGCCATTATCGCGCTTGCAGGATTCGTTCCGTGCGCAGAGTCGGGGATGATGATCTCAGTGCGTGACTCCAGCTCCCCATGATCCTCGTGGTAGGCCCTGATCAGCAGGATACCGGTGTACTCTCCGTGGGCTCCCGCTGCGGGCTGGAGGGTCCCGTCGTCCATGCCCGTCACCTCCAGGAATCCAGATTTGAGCTTGTACAGGAACTCAAGCATACCCTGAACGGAGGACTCGTCCTGTTCCGGGTGCACCTCCGTCATCTTCGGATGGCCCGCAAGGACCTCGTTCACCACGGGGTTGTACTTCATGGTGCAGCTCCCGAGGGGGTAGATGATCCCAGAGCTCACGCCATAGTTCATCTGTGAGAGGTGTATAAAGTGGCGGAGAACCTCGATCTCGGATACCTCGGGAAGCCCTGCCGGCTTCGTTCTGAGCATCCCATTCGGGACCATCTCAGTGATGTCAGCCACTCCGTCTGTCAGCTCGGGCTCCAGTGATGGCACGTCGAAGCCTACCCGGCCCTCTCTCCCGAGCTCGAAGATGAGGGGTTCCTCCCAGTCGGCCTGCTTGTACTTCCGCAATGTCATCCCTCCAGCACCTCCGCCAGGCTTAGGACGAGGAGATCTATGTCCTTCTTCGTGTGGAGCTCAGTTACGCAGTATAGTGCGGTCTCGTCAAGGTCAGGGAACTCGTTTACTAGGCTCTTGCCTCCGTGAAGCTGTCTGTCAAGGAGTCCGCGGTTAACCTCCTCTACGGTGATACCGCTGAAGCGCACGGTGAACTCCTTGAAGTGGAAGCTGCTGAATATGGGCGCCTTAACACCGGGGAGGTTGTTGATCTCCTTGATGGCGTAGCGTGCCCTGCTGGCGACGACCTCGCTCAATTCCTTCATTCCCTGAGGTCCCATGAGGGATAGGTAGACGGCCCCCGCGGCTGCACAGAGCGCCTGGTTGGAGCAGATGGTGGAGGTGGCCTTCTCCCTCCTGATGTGCTGCTCCCTCGTCTGAAGGGTCATGGTGAACCCTCTCTTAGGGCTGTCCAGGGCCTCAGTGAGACCTCTGAGCCTCCCCGGCATCTGCCTGATCATCTTGGGATCGCTCTTGCACGCGAACAGTCC
>JAUVYU010000192.1 GCA_030602935.1 Candidatus Bathyarchaeota archaeon
ATCGCGGATATCCTTGAAGCGAAAGCGGTTCTCGTTGGCACACCTACGCTCAACAATGGACTGTTCCCCACAGTCGCCTCATTCCTGGCGTACATGAAAGGGCTGAAGCCAAAGAACAAGATAGGCGCTGTCTTCGGCTCATATGGCTGGGGAGGGGGAGCAAAGAGGGCGGCCGAGGGGGAGATGAAGGCCGCAGGGATAGACCTTGTGGAGAGTGAACTCGGCTTCAAGTTCAGGCCTACCGAGGAAGAGCTTGAAAAGGCAGTCCTGTTCGGTGTGGAGCTCGCTAAGAAGATACTTTCCTCTTGATTTTTTATATCAGGGGGAACAGGAAGTTCACGTAGAAGACCATCTGGAACCAGGTGAGTAACCCGCTGAGTATGGCCCCTGCTGCCACCTGGCGCTTGTTGTGGGCCTTGAGCTCTATCCTCGCCCATGCGACCGGGAAAAGGATGAAGAACAGGGGTAGCATCTTCGTGCCCAGCTGGAAGACGAGGGCGGTGATGGGGCCGCTGACACCGACCGTGTGGATGCTGATCTTCCATCGGAGGGTTATGGTGAGCATGATTATGGCGTTGCCGAAGTAGCATGCCATAAGTGCGGTCACCGCGAGTGGCGCATTGAAGTAGAGGAGCACGGTCACCCCCAGAAGGTATGACGCCATGGCCCAGAGGAAGGGCTCGGTCCGGGTCTCCCTGACAGAGGCGTAAATATCGGGGATGATTCCTCTCCTGACAAGATAGTACGTCGACGATAGGGGCAGTATGGCCCCGAACATTGTTGTGATCAGTATCAGTATGGGTGCGTTTAGAGGCTGCTGGGAGAGGATCAGGGGTATGAACGTGAGTATGGCTATGAGGGGCGCGTTTAAAGCTGCAGAAATCACTGTAGCCAGCTTCTTTCTGTCCATAAGCACCCCTTTCTTGGATTGTATCCTAGTTTCGATTACTCATTTTTAACCTTTTTTGCCTGAGTCTCGCAGCAGCAGACTGTCGTCTTGTCTCCTTCGACCTTTTTCACCATGGTGAAGAGGCAGTCTCCTGCGTCCTGCTGCTCCTTGCACAGGGGGCATTGCACAACTTCCTTAGTCATTTTCAGGCCTCCCCCTTCTTCTTCCGATAGTCCTTGACGGCCTCGTGGAGGGCATCCGCCGCCAGGTTGGAGCAGTGCATCTTCACGGGGGGGAGCCCGCCGAGCTCATCGGCCACGTCCTGCCGGGTGATCTCCATCGCCTCGTCCAGGGTCTTCCCTTTGGCGAGCTCCGTGGTCATGCTCGTGGTGGCTATTGCGGCCCCGCATCCGAATGTCTTGAACTTGACGTCGTCGATGCGGTCGTCCTTCACCTTGATGTAGATGGACATCATGTCGCCGCATACGGGGTTGCCCACGGTTCCGACGCCGTCTGCGTCCTCGATCTCCCCAACGTTGCGTGGGTTCCTGAAGTGGTCCAGCACCTTCTCAGAGTACATCATATCAGCTCCTTCGGCGTGAGGGGCGACATCGTCCGCAGCTTCTTGACCACGCCGGGTAGGTTCTGTGTCACGTATTCCACGTCCTCCTCCCTATTACTCTTTCCTAATGTGAAGACCAGTGAACCGTGAGCCTCTTCGTGCTTCAAGCCCAGCGCCCTCAGCACATGGGACGGTTCCAGCGTCTTGGCCACGCATGCGGAGCCCGAGGACACGCTTATTCCCAGGTCACTGAGGCTTAGGAGGAGGGCCTCTCCCTCTATGTAGCTGAACCTGATATTGGCGTTGTTGGGGAGTCTATTCGTGGGGTGGCCGTTCAGATAGGACTCTGGTACAGCCTTCAGGGTGTCCTCTATCAGCTTGTCCCTCAAGACTGCTAACCGCTTCGCCTCTTCCCCCATCTCTTCTCCGATCAGCTCAGCGGCTTTACCCATGCCGACTATCCCCGGGATGTTCTCTGAGCCAGATCGGATGCCTCCCTCCTGTCCGCCTCCAATCATCTGGGACTTGAGCCTCAGCCCCTTCTTGACGTAGACCGCTCCCACTCCCTTGGGACCGTAGATGTCGTTGGACGAGAGGGTCATGAAGTCGAAGCCCATCGAGACATCGAGGGGCATCTGCCCCACTGCAGCGGTCGCGTCGGTGTGGAACAGGGCGCCGTGGTCGTGGGCTATCTTTGCGGCCTGCTCTATGGGCTGGATTGTGCCTATCTCGCCGTTTGCAGCCATAATTGATACGAGTACCGTGTCGTCGTTCACGAGCTCTTTCAGCTGCTCCATGTCGACGACGCCTTCACTGTCGACGGGGGCGTTCTTGACCTCGTATCCCTGTCGGGTCAACTCCTTGCTGATATTGATGACCGAGATGTGCTCTATTTCCGAGATCACCACCCTCGTACCGCGTTTTCGGTATCTCAGAGCTGCTCCGATTATGGCCAGGTTGTTGGACTCTGTGGCCCCCGATGTGAACACGATCTCCGAGTCCTGAGCTCCGATGAGGGAGGCGACCTGTCGCCGAGCCTCGTTCAGGGCCTTGAGGGCCTCGAACCCCTTTGAGTAGAATGAGGAGGGATTTCCATAGCTCTCGCTGAAGTAGGGCTTCATGGCCTCCAGCACCCTTGGGTCGACGGGGCGCGCTGCGGCGTGGTCCATGTAGGTCTTCATTGGGCGTTCCTCTCGTAATGGAGAGCATGGGGTTTAAAAAATATTCATAATTATAGGTGATATATCGGGGTATTAGGAGGTGCTTCGTAGTTGAGGGCTGTTGAGTACGTCGAGAGAGACGGGAGGCTTCTTGCCATCGTCGTCAGGGCTGATTTCGATGAGAGGGGGACGGTCCCCCTCACCGATGAGTCGCTGCCTCTTCAGATGTCTGTGATGGTTAAAGAGGAGGGCGAGGATAGCCCAGCCCATGTTCACGTCCCGTCCGTCGCAGTGGATCAGGGGGGGAGATACAGGCACGAGATGCTCCACGTCGTGGAGGGGCGCGTGGACGTCGGTGTGTATACAGGGGACGGGACGCTCGTCGAGAGGGTGGTCCTAGGTCCCGGGGACACTGTCCTCCTCTTCGAGGGGCATTCCACGGTGTTCCTTGAGAGGACCAGGTTAGTTGAGATTAAAGAGGGTCCTTACCCCGGTCCAGAGCGGGATAAGCGTTGGCTGTAG
>JAUVYU010000225.1 GCA_030602935.1 Candidatus Bathyarchaeota archaeon
CTCAGACGGCGACTCGAGCCTAGGCCCCTCAGCGACGCCCACGGTCCCCCTGGAGAAGACCCTTGGGAACCCCGCGTTCCTGGAATCCTCCACGAGAAGCCCGCTCAGCGAAGGGCAGAAGGGCCGGTGGAGGCGGTACATGGTCGACTCCACCTCGACGCCCTTCCTCTTCAGGCTCCTGGTGAGGGACTGGGGGCGCTTAGTCGTGTAGTCCACGAAGCCGTCGGGGATCACCACGTCGGCGGGATCCAGCAGGCGGTTGGTAGAGCCACACAGGGCTGTGCCTATGATCTTCGTGACCCCGGCCTTCATGAGGATGTAGAATAGCCTCTCACCGGCGCTGTCGGGCTCGACGTTCCTGATCTCCTGGGTGATCCCGTGGAACGGGACGTAGAGGAACTCGATGCCGCCTACGCCCGCAGTCGTGAACGGGGCCGATGGGCCGAAGGGGGTCCCGTATACGACGCCCTGCTCATGGACCTCTACGCCGTCGAGGGCGCCCGGGAAGTCCACGCCCATAATAACTGAGCCTCCTATTACAGCGATCTTGACCAGTGGGATGTCCATCTCAAGAGAAATCCTCGCTCTTACTCGATAAAAGCGTTGGTCGATCCCACAAGAAGAGCAGACGCACAGTAAAGATGAATTTACAGACCACTGCGTGGGTTCTGCCCTTTTATCTCACCAAGTCCCCTCCTGTAACGGTGTAAATATTGAAGGGAAGCATCGTCTACTTCGAAGAGGCCAAGCCAGAGAACATGGACATCGTCCTCGACCTCGTGAAGGAGAAGGCCCAAGAGAAGGGCATAAAACACGTCGTCGTCGCCTCAACCAGAGGAATGACCGGGGTGAAGGCAGCTGAAGCCTTCAAAGGAACAGGGATCCAGATCGTCGTGGTGACCCACCAGATAGGCCCCAAGGGCCCCGAGCTCCTCCCCGAGAACGAGGAGAAGATCAAGGCTGCAGGGGGCGAGATCGTGACCTGCACCCACGCCTTCGGCGGCGTTGGGAGCAGCCTGAGGAGGACCCCGCCCAGGGTGGAGGGCCAGGCAAGGCCCGCACCGTACTGGCCAGCCTACGTCCCGTCCACAGGGGGGCTCATCGCCAACGTCCTACGCCTCTTCTCCCAGGGAATGAAGGTCTGCCTCGAGATCGCCGTCATGGCCGCCGACGCGGGAGCCATACCCATCGGGGAGAACGTCATCGCCGTGGGAGGCCAGGGCAGGTGGGCTGACACAGCCATCATCATAAAGTCCGCTAACAGCACCGCCTTCTTTGACCTGGATATCGGCGAGATACTGGCGAAGCCCATATCCAAGCGGATACCCAGGAAGGAATGACCTCAAACACATCCCCTTTTTTTCGTTGAACGAAACTTATATCCTCCAAGCCGTGCACGGATGCACCATGTCAAAGATAGGAGTCAAGGTCATCAGCAAGGAGGGCCACTGCTCAGCAGGGCACGAGGTCGGCGACGAGGTCGTCTTCGACTGGGAGACCCACGAGATCGAGGGCAGGATCTGCCTCCACGCCCTCTACTCGGTGATGCCCAAGATCTACGCCCTCGCCCACGGAGGGGAGGTGGCCTTCGCAGTCAACGAGGAGGGAGATCGGGTCGCCAGGCACGCCTGCCCCGACGGCTACAACCCCGTGATACTCGAACTGAAGCGGCTCTGAATCCTTTACATAGCAGAAGGGCGGGCATACGTCACTGGGATATCGCTTTGTCTAAGACCGTTGACGTCTACGTCTCATTCTCGATCCCACTGATGCGATGGCGCTGATGGGACCCCCATACAGTTTGTAGAGTAAAACGATGCTCGCTGATGCCGCGGCCAGGATGAGCGTCGCAATCGCTCGCGCATAGGTTAGGTCGGGTGGGAATATCTCCCCTCCGACTGGCGCGGTTATCCAAACCTTGGCCGTGTCCTCCCCGCTCAGGTACACCCCCTCGTACGCCATCGTGGCGTTGATGACCTCCGCCCTGTTCAGCGTACCCTCCGAGCCGGTGGGCTCCAAGGCCTTGAAGTCGATAATCACAGAGACTGAGGCACTTGGGGCGAGGCTGCCGACCCCGGTCAGGTCGTACCAATGCAGCAAGCCGATACCCCCGTCCTTGAAGTCGGGCACGGGCGTCGCTGACTCGTAGTACAGCTTCGAGGGATCGTAGGTGTCGTTGAGGGGCACCGTCGTGAGGGGGATGCCCCCGGCGTTGGTCACCGTCACGTTGAAGATCACAGCCCCGTTGATATCGGCCACCTCCCCTGGAGGATCTATCAGCTCCTTTGAGACGCGGAGCTCGGGATGCAGTATAACGACCGAAGCAGTGTCGCTCCCGTTCACGTAGACCCCCTCCTGGGAGCCCATGGCGTTGATGACTCTCGCCAGGTCCTCAGTGGAGCCTGGGGTGGTGCCCTCTTTGGCGGTGAACGTGATGTTCATCAGCAGGGAGCCGCCTGGAAGCAGTGCCCCACCATCCGTGAGGGCCCCCCAGAGCAGGATCCCCCGTGTCAAGTTGACGACGTCTGGACTGGGGGACGCTGGGACGTAGTCGAGCTTGGAGGGGTCGTAGGTGTCGTTGAGGGGCACGGTGAGAAGAGAGGAGCCCCCCGTGTTGGTGATGTTCACCGTGAAGACCACGGTCTCACCTATCTCAGCGGTCCCGTCCCCGGGCTCGGCGAGGTCCTTGGAGACTAGGAGGTCCGCTGTGAAGAGGTCCACCGACCAGGTGTCCTCGTTGTTCCCGGGATCGGAGTCCTTTGAGGTGGTGTTCACCACGGCGACGTTCACTAGGGAGTTGGGATCCGAGACTGAGACCGTGTGGTTGCACACAAAGAGCCAGGTCTCACCGGGG